>JAFYBD010000081.1 GCA_017540385.1 Lentisphaeria bacterium | reverse complement strand
GTCGTCATCTCCTGCTTCGATCCCCTCCGCAAGGAAACCGCACGCCGCCTGATGGAAAAACTGATCTCCGACGGGCGCATCCATCCGACCCGGATCGAGGAACTCGTCAAGAAGATCCGCAAGGAGATCGACGAAGAAGTGTTCGATGCGGGCGAACGCGCCGTGCTGGACTGCGGTCTGCAGGGCGTGCCGAAGCCGCTCATTTCTCTGCTCGGCCGTCTCCAGTTCCGTTACAGTTTCTCCCAGAACGTGCTCAAACACTGCATCGAAACGTCAGCGTTCATGGGCGCGATCGCCGCCGAGCTCGGGCTTGACGAACAGCGTGCGCGCCGCATCGGCCTCTTCCACGACATCGGCAAGGCCGTCGACCACGAGATCGAGGGCACGCACGCCCAGATCGGCGCCGACCTGCTCCGCAAGTACGGCGAAAACAAGGACGTGGTCAACGCCGTCGCCGCCCACCACGGCGAAGTCGAGGCCACCAGCATCTACGCCATCCTCGCCAACGCCTGCGACGCCCTCAGCGCTTCCCGCCCCGGCGCGCGCAGCGAGACCACGGAACTCTACCTCAAGCGCCTCGAACAGCTCGAGTCCATCGCGAAGGATTTCCCCGGCGTCGAGACCTGCTACGCGCTTCAGGCCGGACGCGAGGTCCGCGTGGTCGTCGAGCCCGAGAAGATCAACGAAGCCCAGGCCCAGGTCATCGCCCGCGACATCTGCAACCGCATCGAGAAGGAAATGACCTACCCCGGCCAGATCAAGGTCACCATCATCCGCGAAACGCGTTCCGTCGAGTACGCGAAATAAGCTCCTATGGACTGCTTCGAACAAGCCAGGCGGGGATTCGACCGCTACGTCGCCGGGTTCCACGATCCCGACGGCTCCGTGCCCTTCGCCATCTCCGCCAAATTCCAGCACACCGGCGAGGTCTGCGAGATCACGGACCGCATCCTCGCCGGCGAACCCGGCTTCACGGCGCATGAAGCCCTCGTCTTCCGTCTCTGCGCGCTCTTCCACGACCTCTCCCGCTTTGAACAGTACGCGAAGTTCAGGACGTTTCTGGACAAGCTCTCGTTCGACCACGGCGACCGCAGCGCCGCGCTCATCGACGAACTCGGCTTCATCCCCGACCTCCCCGCCGAAGACCGCGCCTGCATCATCGACGCCGTCCGGGTGCACAACAAGTTCGCGATCCCGGCCGATCTCCCCTCGGCGCATCTCCCGGCCGCGAAAATGGTCCGCGATGCCGACAAGCTCGCGATCCTGCGCCTCATCATCCGTTTCTTCTCCGGCGATTTCTCCGACCCGACCATTCGCCTGGACCTGCCCGACGGCCCCGGCTGGTCCGCCGAGATCCTCGAGACCGCGCTCCGCGGCCAGTGCGTGCGTTATACCGACATGAAGACCATCAACGACTTCGAGATCGCGCTCTTCGCTTGGTCCGGCGACCTCAATTATCCCGCGTCCGCGTCCATCGCGCTCGACGAGGACCTCTTCGGCCGTCTTCGCGCGCTGCTGCCCGCCGACGGCCGTATCGACGATCTGCTCGAGTCCGCCCGGGCGCGCCTCGCGAAACTCCGCGATTCCCGGAGGCCCTGACCATGCCGCTTCTGGTCGCAACCGGACTGAAAAAATACTATCCCGTCGCGCGCGGGCTCTTCGCCAAACCCGATTTCGTCCGCGCCGTCGACGACGTGTCGTTCACGCTCGAACGCGGCGAGACCCTCGGCCTGGTCGGCGAATCCGGCTGCGGCAAGAGCACGCTCGCGCGCCTTCTGCTTCGTCTTGAGGACCCGACCTCGGGCTCCATTCAGCTCGATGGCGTGGAGATGACCGCGATCCGGGGCGAAAAACTGCGGAAAATGCGCGGGAAGTTCCAGATGATCTTCCAGGACCCCTACGGCTCCCTGAACCCGCGCATGAGCATCTTCTCCATCCTCGAGGAGGCCCTGAAACTCCATACATCGCTCGATGCTCCGGGCCGCGCCGCCCGGATTCGCGAACTCCTCGAGCTCGTCGGCCTCAATCCCGACTACGCCATGCGCCATCCCCACCAGTTCAGCGGCGGCCAGCGTCAGCGCATCGGCATCGCGCGTGCCCTCGCGGTCGATCCCGCGTTCATCATCGCGGACGAACCCGTCTCCGCGCTGGACGTGAGCGTGCAGGCTCAGATCGTGAATCTCCTGCAGGATATCCAGAAACAGACCGGCGTGGCGTTCCTCTTCATCGCCCACGACCTCGCCGTCGTCGAACACATCTGCCACCGCATCATGGTCATGTATCTCGGGCGCATCATGGAGATCGGCCCCGCCGGGGAACTCTGCTCCGATCCGCTCCATCCGTACTCCCTCGCGCTCCTCTCCAGCGTCCCCCAGATCGACATCTCGAAACGCCGCCACCGGATCATCCTGAACGGCGACGTGCCCTCCCCGCTGAATCCTCCCGCCGGATGCCGTTTCCACACCCGCTGCCCCTTTGCCACAGCCCGTTGTGCCGAAGAAATTCCGCTGCTGCAGGAGGTCTCGCCGGGTCGTTTCTGCGCCTGTCATACCCCCGGCAAGTTTCAGAAATGACGGAGTGACGACGGATCGCAACATGTTGAAATCAAATGATATGACGGAATGACGGTTGAATATGACGGATTGTCCGGTATTCCGTGAATCCGATCCCGAGGAGTTAAAACCGCGCCAAAATGTCGCTTCAAGTTAAATGTTTTAAGAAACAAATATCGCCTGCGACAAACTGTCTCTTCTGAAAACTTCCCAATTCCGATTTCCATATCCATGAACCAGCCTGTTTCCATCATCCTGCCGAATTACAAGACACCGGAACTCACCCGTCTGTGTCTGCGGTCCATCCGCAAATTCACGCCCCGCGACGCCGTCCGCATCATCGCGGTCGACAATGCCTCGGCGGACGATTCCCTGGACTATCTGCGGTCGCTGTCCTGGATTCGGCTGATCGAACGCACCCCGAAGGACATCGAGGGCATGCCCCCGGCGCTCATGCACACCACCGCCATGGACCTGGCCCTGGCCGAAGTCGATACGCCGTTCGTGCTGTCGTTCCACACCGACACCATCGTGTACAGCCCGGACTGGCTGGATTTCCTGCTCGGTCGCATCAACCGGTCCGACAGGATCGCAGGCGTCGGCAGCTGGAAGATCGAGTTCTTCTCGCCGCTCCGCCGATTCGGGAAGAAGCTGGAAGCGGTCGAGACCCGCGCGAAAGTGCTGCTCGGCCTGAAGAAGCCCGAGGTACGGTTCCTCCGCAGCCACTGCGCGCTCTATCGCACCGAGTTGCTGAAACGGTACACGCGCGGCTTCGGCGACGGCGAATCCGCCGGTAAATCCATTCACAAGCACCTGACCGATGCCGGTTTCATCATGGAGTTCATCCCCCCGGAGGTCCTCATCAAGTACCTGGACCACCTGAACCACGCCACGATGATCCTGAATCCCGAGATCGGCAGCCGCAAGACCGCCGCGCTAGAAGCGCGCCAGTCCCTCGCCGACCGCATGGAACGTTTCCGCGACATCCTCGCCGACGATTCCCTCGACCGGTAATCTCCCCTTATCTCCCCCTGTTCGGACATAGAAAAAGGGGCTGTTGCAAAACCTCACTGTTTTGTAGTAGCCCCATCATGCAACAACTATGTTGTTGCAAAACCTCAAAAACGGTCGAATTGAACTTTTTTCTATTCAAAGGTGTTTCCAGAATCTGGAGATAATCGTTCAACTTGCGCTTTTCCTCAGATGAAATGTCTGAGCAAAGGAAGAAATAGTCTTGAAAGTCTGTGAAATAGGCCATGGTCGTCTCCTGATCATGACCTTAATATACCTCATTTTTGCCCGTTTAAAATGGAAATGGGGCTGTTGCTTGTCGATTAGGTTTTGCAACAGCCCCTTTTTATATACAAAAGGTGACTTGAAAGGATTTATCCAAAAACTGCTTCGTCGAAAAAGAAGTCTTCCTGGTCCGAATGGGTATGGTTTGCGTAGGTATTCCAGGTCGGCTCGTAACTGCTGTCCGCCTGATTGCCCCAGGAAATCCAATTGTTCCGAACTCCTCGTGCAAACATCTCTAAGAATGGACCTGCGCTGCAGGTTTCAATCAGAGGATAGATTTCATCGGGTTTCCGGGAATGTTCCCGTTTCATACTCCGGACAAGATTCACCTGACTTCTTGCAGGCGAAAGCGTCCGGTAGTTGTTTCCTTTCACGCCAAACAACAAAATCTCCGTAACATTTCGGAAATAAAAGCCAACCCCACGTCCATCCGGGTAGCCATCCTTGCGAACTTTTTCCCAAATAATGTTGGCTTTGTACTGAAATCCCCAGGATTTCATGACCTCTAGGCCATCCGGCAGAAGAGCATTTGGAACCCAGAGGTATAAATGACAGACAGAATCGGTCACGGATTTCACAGGAATTCTCTTGATGTCATCCAAAGACATGGTGGAATAACGGTTCAGGCGTTTATGTTCAGGTGCGACCTTCCCCGTGCGATTGTTGAACTGCCAGGGCGGATCAGCCAACACCGTTCTGAATTTATGGCCTTGGCAGGTGCTTAAAAAGCTCTGACATGTTTCGTCAAAAGAATAATTGTTTTCCATCGACATAACG
Organism: Lentisphaeria bacterium; assembly: GCA_017540385.1. Taxonomy (GTDB): domain Bacteria; phylum Verrucomicrobiota; class Lentisphaeria; order Victivallales; family UBA1829; genus UBA1732. Next base: position 21,647 of record JAFYBD010000081.1, on the reverse strand, counting down.
ATTTCCCTCCTATTCATGAATGCAGTCAGGAGTGATACCAATAGCCAGAATCGGACATCCTCCATGTCTGCGAGAATCTAAGCGTGGAAGCAGTTTCCCCATCCAAGTTGTGCTGGAACCATACTTGGCCTTAATCTCTTTACCAAGTTCATCAAAGACCTTATTCAAAGACTCCGATCTAGTAATTATGATCCCGACACTGATAATGTCACATTCGTAGTAGGTGCGCATGGCAAACAGGTCCCGATCAAAGGTTTGATCTTTGCTGTTCCACTCGAAGTCAACTGCAACACGGTTTTTTACGAAGTCGATATTATGACCATCAATGTAATTTGAAATGGTTTTCTGATCAAACGGAATATCCGAGAAAGTACCTTTTTTGCCCCTGCGAGGGTAGAATTTGATGATCAAGTCCCCAGATATTCGGATTTCTTTCCATTCTCGCGGCTCAAGACATGAAGCAAGTTTTGGCGGAATAGATGACTCGTTTCCGCCAGCAGTGGTAATGTCCGCTATCGTAATACTAAAAGATCGGAGAGCTTGACAAATTTCGTCCCATTCCGACGGAAACGATTGAGAAAGGATTTCCGCGGCATGATTGTAGTTGAACAATTCATATTTATCTGAAATGTCTTTTGGAACCCATTTGCTCAAATCCATTGACATATTTTCCCCCATTCTGATAAATAAGAGTTGTTATGTTTGGGACTTTTGAAAATTGTTGTTGTTATGTTTGATTTAAACCCCGGAATGGATTTGAGGTCCATTCCGGGTGATTTTTGCTCATGCGGCGCATGCTACCAGGTTCTCATCCTGATAACATGCGCTTCGTTCGCGCGCGCCGCTCAGAATTTCTTGCGGGCGGTGTACGTGGTGTGGAGGAGCTGATGCGCCAGATGGCTGCCGGGCTCGCCGAGGTATTCTTCGTAGAGCTTGATGATGGAAGGATTCTGGTGCGACTTGCGGATCGGCTGATTCAGGTCGTCGCGATAGAGGGCTTCCATGCGCTTCTTGAGGATCTCGGTGTTGCCGTGGTGGTAGGGCTGGCCGCCGCCGTCGATGCAGCCGCCGGGGCAGGCCATGATCTCGATGGCGTGATACTTGGCTTCGCCGGCTTTGATCTTCTCGAGGAGCTTGCGGGCGTTGCCGAGGCCGGAGCAGATGGCGGCTTTGAGCTTGATGCCGCCGACGTCGACTTCGGCTTCCTTGATGCCGTCGAGACCGCGGACGGGCTTGTAGTCGATCTCCTTGAGGTCCTTGCCGGAGATCCAGTCGGCCGCGGTGCGGAGGGCCGCTTCGAGCACGCCGCCGGACGCGCCGAAGATGGTGGCGGCGCCGGTGCCGTCGCCGAGCGGGGAATCGTAGGCGGAATCCTCGAGCTTGTCGAACTGGATGCCGGCTTCATGGCACATTTCCGCGAGTTCGCGGGTCGTGATGACGATATCGACGTCGCGGACGCCGTTGCGGGTGAACTCGGGACGCGCGGCCTCGTACTTCTTGGCGAGGCAGGGCATGACGGAGACGACGATCAGGTCTTCCGGCTTGATGCCGGTCTTCTCGCAGTAGTAGCTCTTCGCGATGGCGCCGAACATCTGCTGCGGGGACTTCGCGGAGGAGGGCATGTAGGAGAGTTCGGGGAACTGGTGTTCGAGGAACTTGACCCAGCCGGGGCAGCAGCTGGTGAGGATCGGGAGATTCTCGTTCTTCTTCACGCGTTCGATGAGCTCGGTGGTCTCTTCCATGATGGTGAGGTCGGCGGAGAAGTTGGTGTCGAAGACCTTGTCCGCGCCGAGCATCTTCAGGGCGGTGACCATCTTGCCGGTGCTGATGGAGCCGGGCTCCATGCCGAAGGCTTCGCCGATGGCGACGCGGACGGCGGGAGCGGTCTGGAAGACCACGGTCTTCGTCTTGTCGTTCAGGGCGCGCCACACGGCGTACTTGTAGTCGATCTCGGTGAGGGCACCGACCGGGCAGGCCTGGACGCACTGGCCGCAGAAGACGCACTGGGTGTCGGCGAGCTTCTTGAGGCCGGCGGGAGCGACGACGGCGTTGAATCCGCGACCGACGCCGGAGAGGACGCCGACGGTCTGGATGTTGTTGCAGGCGTTTTCGCAACGGCGGCACATGATGCACTTGTCGAGGTTGCGGCGGATGGCGGAGCTGCTCTCATCGAGCTCGTACGTGGACTGGATGCCCGTGTACTGGAGGTCGTGGAGGCCGAGTTCCTGCGCGATGGTCTGCAGTTCGCAGTTCAGGTTCTTCGGGCAGGTCAGGCAATCTTTCGGGTGATCCGAGAGGAGCAGGTCCAGGATGGCGCGGCGCGCGTTGATCGCGCGGAGCGTATTGGTGTGGACGACCATGCCTTCCATGACCGGCGTGCAGCACGCGGGGGCCAGGTTGGGACGGCGTTCGACTTCGACCACGCAGATACGGCAGGAGCCGCAGCGGTGTTCGACGTGGAAGGCGTCCATTTTGAAATGGCAGAGGGTCGGGATTTTGATGTCGAGTTTTTCCGCCGCTTCGAGGATGGTGGATCCGGCCTCGACGGTGACGGGTTTGTCGTTGATGGTAAGGTTGACGGTGCTCATGATAATGTATGCTCCTCTCGGTCAGATCTTGGCGATGGCGTGGAACTTGCAGGCGTTGAAGCACGCGCCGCACTTGATGCACTTGTCAGCGTTGATCACGTGTTTCATTTTCTTTTCGCCCTGAATGGCGCCGACCGGGCAGCGTTTCGCGCAGAGGCCGCAGCCCACGCACTTGTCGGTCACGGTGAACTGGATCAGGTTGGTGCAGACGCCTGCCGGGCAGCGGTGATCCTTCACGTGCGCGAGATATTCGTCCTCGAAGTTCGCGAGGGTGGAGAGAACGGGGTTCGGAGCGGTTTGGCCGAGGCCGCACAGCGCGGTGTCCTTGATGGTCGCGGAGAGCGTTTTGAGCTTCTCCAGGATCTCCATGTTGCCTTCGCCGCTGGTGATCTTGTTCAGGAGTTCCAGCATGCGGCGGTTGCCGACGCGGCACGGGGTGCACTTGCCGCAGGATTCGTCGGCCGTGAAGTCGAGGAAGAACTTCGCGATGTTGACCATGCAGTCGTCCTCGTCCATCACGATCATGCCGCCGGATCCCATCATGGACCCGATGGATTTCAGCGCTTCGTAGTCGATCGGGAGATCGAGGTTCTTGCTGGTGATGCAGCCGCCGGAGGGACCGCCGGTCTGAACGGCCTTGAACTTGCGGTCGTCCTTGATGCCGCCGCCGATCTCATAGACGATCTGACGGAGCGTCATGCCCATCGGGACTTCGGCGAGGCCGACCTTGGAGATCTTGCCGGCGAGGGCGAAGACTTTCGTCCCGGGGGAACCCTCGGTGCCGAGGGTCTTGAACCAGTCGGCGCCCTTGCGGATGATGGCCGCGATGCAGGCGTAGGTCTCGACGTTGTTCACCACGGTCGGGCGCTTCCAGCGGCCCTGGATGGCCGGGAACGGGGGCTTGAACGTGGGTTCGCCGCGCTGGCCCTCGATGGAGTGGATCAGGGCGGTTTCTTCGCCGCAGACGAACGCGCCTGCGCCGAACTTGATCTCGAGCTTGAAATCGAATCCGCTGCCGAAGATGTTCTTGCCCAGGAAACCCTTTTCCTCGGCCTGCTTGATCGCGTTTTCGAGGCGCTTCACCGCCAGCGGATATTCCGCGCGGATGTAGATGACGCCGTTGTGAGCGCCGATCGCGTAGCCGCCGATCGCCATGGCTTCGAGCACGGCGTTCGGGTCGCCTTCGAGCACGGCGCGGTCCATGAACGCGCCCGGGTCGCCTTCGTCGGCGTTGCAGATGATGAACTTTTCACCCTCGGGCTGGGCTGCGGCGAAAGACCATTTCTTGCCGGTGGGGAATCCGGCGCCGCCGCGGCCGCGGAGATTGGACGCGCTGATGACGTCGATGACGTCCTGCGGCTTCATGGAGGTGACGACCTTCGCGAGGGCGGCGTAACCGCCTTCGGCGACGTACTGGTCGATGTCTTCGGGATTGATGCGGCCGGTGTTGCGGAGCACGATGCGGGCCTGGAGTTCGCCCGGGGCCGGCTTCTCGTCTTCGGGATAGTACCAGGTGCGTTCGAGGGTGCGCGCGCCGACGGCAGGAGCGTTCAGCCCGGACTGGAGGATGGACGGGATCTGCTGCGGAGTCACGTCGCCGTAAATGAGGCGTTTGCCGTTGTCGTCGGTGAGCATGATGACGGGTTCGGCGAAGCAGAGGCCCATGCAGCCGACTTCGATGACGTCGTAGCTGCCTTCGAGCTTGTTCTGGGCGATGAAGTTGTTGATGGCCTTCAGAACCTCGCCGGTTCCGGCCGCGATGCCGCAGGTGCCCATGGAAACGAGCAGTTTGACAGGCGCGTGTTTGGCCGCCTTCAGATCGGCTGCATACTTGGCGAGCGCCTCGGGAGACTCAATTCTCATTGTAGTTTTCTCCATTGATTTTCGGTGGAAGTATCGTTCAGTCTTTGCAGTCGTCCAGGAGGCCCTGGACCTTTTCCGGAGTCATGTGGCCGTACACGCGGCCGTTGACCATCACGACCGGGGCCATGCTGCATGCGCCGAGGCAGCGGAGCGCGCCGAGGAAGTATTTGCCGTCGGCGGTCGTTTCGCCTTCGGAAACGCCCAGCTTGCGCTTGAGTTCGTCCATGACCTGGGCCGCGCCTTTCACGAAGCACGCGGTGCCCGTGCAGACGCTGATGGCGAAGCGCCCGATCGGCTTGTCCGTGAAGAAGCTGTAGAAGCTGATCACGCCGTAGACTTCGGCCAGGGAGATGCCGAGGCGTTCTGCGACGAAAGACTGGACTTCCACCGGGAGATAGCCGAAGATCGACTGGGCACGGTGGAGGGTCTGGATCAGGAATCCGCGCTTGCGGGTCGGGTAGTCCGCCAGGGGCAGACTTTTGATGTAGGCGTCGAGCGTCTCCATCTGGGAGCTCTTGCAAGAGGACATCTCGCAGACTCCGTTGGAACAATGCATTTCACCCATTTGGATGAGCCTCCAATTTAGAGAGTTTTGGGGTTTTGTTATGGTGTGATTTATGGGAATAGGTGTTTTTTTCCTTTAATATAACAGCTCTTTCCGTAAAAACAAGTGCCGTTCGATAAAAAATTAACGAATTCCGCGTCTTTTTTTGCGCTCTCTTATCCCCTCTCGAGATTGCAAATTGTGTCCGTTCGCCACAGCTGGCGATTCTTTGAAAAAAGTTGACATCTTTCGCAAAAACTGCTTGAAAGTTGTTGGATCGCGGTGTATAGTTTTTAGGGCACCTCTGACAATCCATCCGATCGATTTTGAAGAGATACCCTTTATACTCTGTGCGCGAACTGCGGTTCCCGGGAGCCTGTTCCGGTCGCCGTGCGCCCGTTTCCTCCGCAGAACATCAAGGAGCAGCAGACATGGTCATTACCGAAACGATCCGTCAAGCCATCAGCACCGCCATCCAACAGAGCGGAAGCGCCCTCAGCTTCGCCCGGTCCGTCGGGGTCTCCCATACCACCGTCGCCTACTGGCTGCAGGGCCGGACGCACAAGATCAACTCGACGATCTGGAACAATCTCTTCCCGCTGATCGAGGGCTATCTCGGCGATACCGGGACCGGCCCGGAACCCTCCTACCGCTATCCGGCGCTTACCTCGTCGCAGCCCAAATACGTGCTGCGCGAACGCCCCGCCGCGTCGTCGTTCTACGATGCGCCCCGGGAAAACCTCAATAGCGCTCCGCTGTTTTATTTCTCGGACCTCGCGGATTACGATCCTGCGTTCGATTCCCTCGAATGGCTGACTCAGGAACGGACTCGCGGTCAGGCGAAGTTCACCTTGACCGTCGTGCCGAACATGTTTGCCGTGGAGGTCGACGCGAAGCGCGCGGGGTTCTTCCCCGCCGGGACAAAGGTGCTGCTCCAGAACGTCGCGCCGGACGACGGCGAGGTCGTGCTGGTGAAGCTCCGGGAGAAAAACCGGTTCCTTTTCGCGCGTTACGGCCGCAATGCCGGCACCGTCACCCTCACGCCGCTCCAGAAAGGCGTGAAGAAGCTCACGCTGTCGCGGGAGGAGTTCCACGGCGTCTGCAGCTGGATCGCCACGGTGCGCGAAGCCGTCCAGCTCTTCTGAGCTGCGGATAAAAGAAAATGGTCTGAGGGGATTTCGCCTCAGAGGTCGAAGAACGCCAGCGGCCCCTCGTAGCACATCGTGCCCGCGAGTTTCATCGCGACGGGTTCCGGCATCTGTCCGGCCTCGACCATGCCGCCCAGGACGGACGACAGGATCCGGCGGAACATCTCGAACCGCGATCCGTAGCTGAGGAGTTTCCGGGAATCGGAGACCATGCCCGCGAACGCGCTCAGGAGGTCGACGCTGCCGATGTATTCCAGCTGGCGTTTCATCCCGATCGGCGTGTCGCAGAGCCACCAGGCGGAGCCCAGGCGGACGGTGCTGCCGAACGCACGCGACAGTGCCGCGAGCGTGGCCTGATGCCCCTGGTCCAGGCAGTACAGCACGACTTTCAGGCGGCCGTCGAACCGGTTCAGGAACGGGATCAGGGCCCCTTCGTGCGACTGGAAGATGTCGCTCACGTCGCCGCCGGAGTCCGGGCCGAGCGTGCGGAACAGGTAGTCGCGGACGTTGCGCACCGCTCCGATGTGGAGCTGCATGACCCAGCCGCTCCGGCTGTTCATCTCGCCGAATTCGCCCAGCAGATAATTCGCATAGTTCGCGACCTCGTCCGCGCTCACGGATTCGCCCGCGAGGGCCTTGCGGAACGTTTCGGCGGCGGCCGCGGCGTCGCCGGTCCCGGTCGATGCGAGCTCGAGCCCGTGGTCGCTGGCGCGGCAGCCGTTTTCCGCGAAGAAGTCATGCGATTTCTGAAGCACCGCCAGCAGATCGTCGAGCGTGGCGATCTTCGTCTCCCAGCGCGCTCCGAGTCGTTCGATGTACGCGGGGAACCCGTCCGTGCCGGCCTTCATCGTCATGTCGGGCCGCCAGGTCGGGCGGATGACGACGCGCCCGAAATCGCGGTTCACGGTCCGGTGGTGTTCCAGCGTGTCCGCCGGGTCGTCGGTGGAACACATCACGCCCACGTTCATGCGTTTCAGCAGCGCCTGGGGTTTACATTCGTCCTTCGCGAGGATTTCGTTCACTTTCGTCCAGATGAGCTCGCCGGTTTCCGCGCTCAGGAGCTCCGTGACGCCGAGGAACCGGAGGTCGAGGTGGATCCACTCGTACACCGGATTGCCGGCCAGCTGGTCGAACACGTTCGCCATGGAGATGAATTTGTCGTGGGGGGACGCGTTCCCGGTGATCCTGTCCTCGGGCACTCCGGCCTTTCGGAGGACTTCCCACACATAGTGGTCCGTGGCGGCGAAGAGTTCCCACGCGTCGCGGAAGTTCTCGTTGCGGGCGATGGCCGCGACGTCGGCATGGTTATGCGGGTCCATGATGGGAAGATCCTTTACGGCGGCGAAGATGCGCTTTCCGGTTTCGTTTCCGATGAGATAGTCGGGTCCGAGAAACATGGCGTGTCCTTTCAAATGGCGTTGTGAAGTGGTAGTTCGGAAATAATATATCTGGAAATGGGGAAAATACAAGCCATCCCCGGTTCCGGACTTGCATTTTAGGGAAAAACATAGTACATTTGTATCATTGTTTTTGCTCGGAATAGAACGCAACGCGCATCATGAATTCAGAAAAGAAAGGCACGGAACGTACCGATACCGAATACGAACAGGAGATCGCCGCGCTGAAGAAGCGCATCGAATGGCTCTCCTGTCAGCGCTACGGACGCGTCCTGCCGGGGTTGCTCGCGTATCCGGCGGAATCATCCTCCGACGGGGCGCAGGACGACGAAACGGTTTCGTCCGACGGTGGACCCGGGATCGCCCGCGACGCCCCGCAAACGGCCCTGAAACCGGGCCGGAGCGGTGTTCTCCGGGAATCCCGCGCGGCATATCACGTCTCCGGCGATGCGAAATCACCGGAGCTTTCGCCCCCGGAGGAGCCCGCGGCGTTTGAACCGCCGTCCGATCTGCCGGAAGAGGCGACCACGCTCGAACTCCCGCCACGGGAACGCTCCGGGATGACCGCCGTCGGCTTTGAGGATTTCGAGGCCATTGCGGCGCGTCCGGCGGTTGTCCGTCGCAGGATTCGGCGCGCGATGTATGCCGCGATCGACGGTTCCGGTCTGGCCGCGGCCGCACCCTTGCCCGCGCTGTTCCCGGATCCGTCCGGCGGACCGCAGAAGTTCGACGCATCGTTCGCGGCGTGGATCGCATCCATGCGCGTCGCGGGACGTTCGTTCCGCTCCATCGCGTCCGACCTGAAGATCGAGGAGGGGCTGGACGTGCCGGAACCGGTCCTTCGCGGGCTCTTCCTGTCTGTCGCGGAGACGGTCGCCCCGGTCTGCTCCGCGCTCTTCCTGCACACGCTCCCGGACTGGAACAGCCTCCGGCGGATGTTCGAGGAGGCTCAGAGCGCCGGGGACTGGCTGGCTGAGGAGTTCTTGAAGAAAATCCACGCGCTGAACATGTTGGAGGAAAATGCCCGGGTTCGCGCCGACCGTCTCGGCGGTGCCCCGGAGGACCTCTACCGCGAACGCCGCATCGCCCGGGCGCAGTCGCAGCGGATCGCAGGCGATCTCTTCGCCCGCTGCCGTGAGCTTTCGCCGTCCCTTGCGCCGGAAACGCCTCTGGCCGAGACGCTCCGGTATGCGGTCGAACACGAGTCCGTCCTGTGCGAATATCTCTACGATCCGCGCGTGGAAATGGCCGTCGCACCGCCGGACGATCTCCGTCCCGATCCGATGGCCGCGCTGGAAATCCTTGCTGCGGAGTGCGAAAAACGCGGCGTGTTCTTCCGCGGCTGGCTGGAACGTGCCCTTGTGATGTTGAAGCAGATTCCGCCCGCCCCGCCGGAAACGCTGTTTCCGCGTTGAGTCCGGCACAATCCGAGCTTGGAAAAGGGCGTGGAGTGCGATTGATTCTCCGGAGGCGGTAAGTTATTATCCCGGATGGAGTGGTTTTACTTGTCGAGCTTGATCCCGGCGAGTCCGGCGATCCACTCGAGATAGGCTTTCTTCTCCGGGAGACCGGGGAGGATGCCGAGGATCTTTTTCCCGTCCGACCCGAGCAGCACCGTGCAGGGATAGACCTGCGGCACGTTCAACGCCTTGCGGAGCGAGCTGTTCGCTTCGAGCTGCGCTTCGGGCGCGTCGGCGTCGACGAAATGCCGGATGTAGAGCCCGACGACCGCCGGGCGGATGGAGGCCGTGAACTCCTTGGAACGGATGATCGAGGTCTCCATTTTCTTGCTCGCCGAGCTCCAGTCGGGACCGGTAAAGAGGATGAGGATCGGTTTGTTGTCCTTGGCGGCCTCTGTGCGTGCGTCCTTGATGCGGAGATGCCAGTCTCCGCCGAGCGCGGGATCGGGGAGGATCCAGCCGGAATCGTCGGTCTTCTTCGCGGCTTCGGCCGCCGACAGTACGGCAGCGCCGCCCAGGAGAAATATCATGCAGGCGGTCAAAGCAAGGAGAGAACGGATCGCGGCGTATTTCATGATGCCTCCAGGGGTCACTCGGAGATCGCGAGCGTGCATGGGCCGTTCTTGCAGCCGCCGCTGCAGCCGAGGACCTCGATGAAGTTCGCGCGGGAGCGGCCGAAGAGGAAGAGGTGCAGCAGCTTCAGCGTCTGCGCGTTGATGCCGTCGATGAATTTCTCCTGGAGCTCGAGCATGGGTTCCGATTCCAGCGCGGCGGCCACCATCGCGCCGGTCGCGGCGCAGGTCCGGGAGAAATCGCGGTCGGAGCCGTCCGGGTCCTGCGGGATGTAGTCCTGCGGTTCGAGCGCGGAGCCTCCGAGGGCGATCAGGATCGCGCCGAGTTCTTCGAACGTGATGACGCGGTCGACGCCGGGGCAGGAGAGCGATTCGTAGCGTTTAGCGATGCAGGGGCCGATGAAGACGTTGACGGCGTCGGGGTATTTTTCGCGCGCCTGCTGGCCCGCGATGGCCATGGCGCTCGGGACGGATGAAAGATACTGGCGCATGGCCGGGAGATGACGGCGCACGAGCTCGACGAATGCCGGACAGCTGGCGTCCGCGACGAGTTTGCCCCCGAGCTTCATCTTGCGGATGAATTCTTCGGAGGCCAGGCTGGCGGCGGTCTCCGCCGACTGCGCGACCTCGATGACGTCGGTGAATCCGACCGCGCGGAGCGATTGCAGGAGCTTGTCGCGGCCGCCCGGGAACTGGACGTATGCCGAAGGCGCTACGAGCGCGACGGCCTGCCGTCCTTCGGACAGGGTCATCATGACCGGCAGGAGTTCGGACCGCTGCATGATCGCGCCGTGGGGGCACGCGCGGAAGCATTTGCCGCAGAACGTGCATTTGCGGAAGTCGATCTCGGCGTAGCCTTCGTCGTTCTTGCGGATGGCGCCGACCGGGCACGCGGCCTCGCACGGGATCGGGAACCGCTTGATGGCGTTGTACAGGCAGACGTCGATAAGGCATTTGCCGCACTTTTCGCAGGTGTCCTGGTTGATGAACGCCTTGCCGCGCATAATGTTGATGGCGTTGTTCGGGCAGACGTGGATGCAGGTCTGGGCGAAGCAGTTGCGGCAGAGCGTCTGGACCACTTCGATCTTCGCATTGGGGCAGCAGGCGCATGCCGTGCGCGCCACGGTGAGCGGGCGTTCGGGTCTCTCGGAATCGGCCGAGATCGCATCGAGGTATTCGTGCGGGAACCGGCTGTCGTCCTGATCGTCCTGGGCTTCCTCTCCCAGCAGGGCCAGGATGCGGCGGCGGATGACCTCGCGGTCGTGCTCGATGCAGCAGTGAAGCGGTTTCGATCCGGCAGGCTTGACGTAGTACGGCAGCTTGTCGATGACCTCCGCGAGGGTGCCCTTTCGGAATTCGCAGGCCACGCGGATCATGAGTTCGCGCCGCTGACGGTCCGGACTGCTTACATAATCCGTGCTCATGCTTCCTGGCCCTCCATGATTTCGGTGATCGCAGCGCAGACGGACTCGAGCGTGGCGTTCTGGATGAGCTGGCCGTTGATTCGCGCGAACGGAGCGTGCGCGAGGTCGAGACAGCCGCAGTCGACGGGGCAGGGGGACACCATGAGCTCGATCTTCGGGAGCCATTTTTCGGGCAGATGGGCGCCGATGTTCAGGATGCGGGCGTTCCCCAGCATGTAGCAGGTCATGCCGCAGAAGATCTCCACCTCGATTTTGCCGTCGTCGTTCATGTGCCGAAATCCTTTTCCCCGGCGGTCCGGGCGTCTGCCGGACGTGGGGCCGGTGCGTGTGAATAGGGTCCTAAAGCAAAAATTACATGCCTTTTCGGGTTTTTCAAATCGAAATCAGTAAAATGCCGGAAAAAAAGCAAAAAAAAGGGAAGAAAATACGTTGAAGCACGATAATATCTTGAAAAGATTGCCGATTGACCAGAACATGAAGCGAACGACTTGTCGCCGTTGCTCCGTCATTCCGCGAACGGGTCGTAGATCGAATCGTCCGGGGCGAGGTAGCCGACCCGGTCCTCCCAGCCCGCTTTGTCCGGCGGGCGCGGCGTGAATTTGCTCCATGCCGTGGCGTGGCCGTCCACGAACGCCGTCGGACAGGAGCCCGAGTGGCGGAAATCGGCGTAGCCGCCTCGTCCCGAGGTGGGATTGTAGAGAAACGCCGTCGGCGAAGGGCGTCCGTCGCTCCCGGAGAGGAAGCATGCGGAATCCGCGAGCATCACGATGCGCGAGGGGAACTTCACGTCGAGCGTGCGGCAGGGGCGGTAGTTCGGCGGCTGCGAACTCACGTCCGGGAACGACAGCAGGTAGTTCAGTCCGTACCCGGCGAAACGCGCCGTCCAGGCGAGGTTGGTGTACAGCTCCTTTTTCGCCGCGGGACATTCGAAGACGCGCCCCTTCGTCGCGCTGGAATCCGGCACGATCCGGGACAGGATGCCCGGGCCCCGGTGGTTGGACGAGGAATCCCATTGGTCGAACGACGCGTCCCAGGCGGGGCAGAAATAGGTGTCGCAGGCGTCGGCGTAGTACAGGTGCATCAGCGAGACTTCGTGCAGATTGCCCACGCAGGACGCGAGCCGGGCACGGTCGCGCGACGACGACACGGCGGGGATCAGCAGACCGGCCAGGATCGCGATGATCGCGATGACGATCAGGAGTTCAATGAGGGTAAACGGCTTCGTCCGCGCTGCGATGGCGCGGAATCGGATGCCCCCTGAAGCGGGACGTGCGAATGATTTCATGGTTCCTCTTTGCGTAACGGGCACAAATGCCGGAGACCGGCTCGGAAGTGTTCAGGGACGCGGGGATCCGGCTTGCGGCGGGATGCCGCTCACGGTTGCTCGACAGTTCGTGAATTGCACACGATTCACCCGGGAGTCCTTGCGGATTGAGGTAAATACCATACACCCGGAATACGGAAAATGCAAGCGGAGAGGTTGTGTTTTCTGCGAGTCGGAAAGAATCGTCGCCGGAGTGCGGAGCAGGGGCTTACGAATTCTTTTCCCTGCGGATGAGGATGTTCGCCGCGTCGTCGCGGTGAATGGAGATGCTGGTCTCCAGGATCCGGATGCGGAGAAGTCCGCCGAACGGAGCGTGGGCCTCCATCTGCAGCAGAGTGCCGGGGACGATCCCGACGTCGGCGAATTTCTTTCTGCCGCGGAGACCGGGCCTCATCGCGACCACGGTGCCGGACTGGCCGACGGGGAGTTCCGCCAGGGAACACTCGGCGGGATCGAGAGTGAGGGGGGCATGACAATCGGTTGCGGCGGCGAAGAATTCGCTCATAGTGTAAGGATCCTTGTTTGGCCGTCCGGCGAAGGGGCGGAGGACGGCGGGCAGTGTTTTGTGTAAGGTGCTATATAATATACACTCGAAACCGCTTTTTTCAAGCGCGCGTGCGCACTGCCGGGGCGGAAAAAGCGGAAATCAATGCAAAACGGCGTTGTATTTCCGCAGAACGATGGTATATTAGAACTTTCATTTTTGAGGGAAAACGACGACATGAACCAAAAACCGGTCCTGAAACAGGCTTTCATCAGCTCCCTGCCCGTGCTGATGGGCTATACCGCCATGGGATTTGCAGCGGGTGTCCTGCTGGCGGCGAAAAGCGGCGTCAAACTGCCTGCCCTGTGGGCGTTTCTGACGAGCGCGACCAGCATCTCCGGCGCACTCCAGTTCATGCTCGTGGACTGGATCCGCACCTCGCGCCCCATGTTGGACGTGGCGCTCCTGACCGTGTGCCTGAACATCCGCTACTCCATGTACGGCCTGTCGCTCATCGAACGTTTCCGCGGGATCCATCCGCTCAAAAAACTGTACCTGATCTGGTCCCTGACCGACGAGACCTACGCGCTCGAGGTCGAAAACAAGGTCCCGCCCGGGGGCGACTCCATCCTGTACTGCCTGACCCTCGCCGGGCTCAATCACTGCTACTGGATCGCGGGCGTCGTGGCAGGCGCGTTCGCCGGAGCGGCCCTGCCGTTCCCGGACAAGGGCATCGACTTCGCCATGACCGCGCTCTTCCTGGTCATCCTGACCGACCAGTGCCGGGAACGCAAAAACCGCGTTTACGCGGCGGTCGGACTCGCGGCGTCGGTCGTCTGCGCCCTGATCTTCGGCGCGGAGAAAATGCTGATCCCGTCGATGATCCTGATGCTCTCCGCGCTGATCGTCTGCCGGAAACGCCTCGAACGCTTCGCCGGGACGTCGCCCGAGCTCAAAGACGAGGTGAAGCCATGACCGGGACCTCGACCGAATACCTGCTGCTCCTGACCCTCGTGACCGCCGTCGTCACGCTGCTCCTGCGCGCCCTGCCGTTCCTGCTCTTCGGCACCGGAAAACGTCCCCCGGCCCTGATCCTGAGCATCGGAAACGTGCTGTCGCCCGCGGCCATCGCCATGCTGGTCGTGTACTGCTTCGCCTGCTATGTGCGGGACCGCGCGCCCGTCGACCACATGTTCGGACTCGCGGAGATCGCCGCATCGGCCACGGTCATCGGCCTCCAGCTGTGGAAACGCAATCCGCTGCTGTCGATCCTCGCCGGTACCGCCGTGTACATGATCCTGGTTCAGATTGTCGTGCCGTGAGCTCGTTCCGGCCCCTGATTCCTGCCGTGACAAGCAGTTGGCTTCTGCGGGACAAGGCGTTTGCTCCCTCCGTGACAAGGAGTTGGTTTCTGCCGGGACAAAGGGTTTGCTCCCTCCGGGACAAAGAGGATGAAGCGTTCCGTGTTTTTTGTCCGCATGGCTTTTCATTGGCGTTGCGTTGGCTTATCGGCGTTTGGGACTCAATCTCCTGGGTACAGCAAATACCAGGTGCTTTGCTGTTGTGCAGCCTTATCCGAGCTCGCAATTCGCCCTTTCAAGACTGAACTATCAAGGTACACTAAGAACAAGGTACTTCTTAGTGTACCTTGCGCATATGTACGCGAGCCGTTTTCATAGATTCATAGAGGGGTTTCCCGTCATGCGCATGGCTGCAGGCTGCGATCCTCACATGAAGACAGCAGGAGAGTAGAGCCGCGAAGGGGAAACGGTTTCCCACTTGCCGCAGTGTTATCTTCCATGAGCTCAGGCTGAACCCTCAAGGTACACTAAGCACAAGGTATTTCTTAGTGTACCTTGCGCGTGTGTGCGGGAAACCGTTTTCGGGCACAGCCGATCTCTGCGTGTTTTGGCGTGGCAGATTGTTCTCAGGAGGTTCGTTTTTGCCCCGGAGCACAAAGGGTCCCTGCGCGTTCCTAACTTGGTTTGCAGGTCTGAAATCGGAACAAGATGTCCAGGCTCGGTACCGTTGAGCTCAGACTAAACCCTCAAGGTACACTAAGAACAAGGTACTTCTTAGTGTACCTTGCGCGTGTGTGCAGGAAACAGTTTTCGGGCACAGCCGATCTCTGCGTGTTTTGGCGTGGCAGATTGTTCTCAGGAGGTTCGTTTTCGCCCCGGAACACAAAGGGGCCCTGCACGTTCCTAACCGGGTATGCAAGTCTGAAATCGGAACAAGATGTCCAGGTTCGGTACCGTTGAGCTCAGACTAAACCCTCAAGGTACACTAAGAACAAGGTACTTCTTAGTGTACCTTGCGCGTGTGTGCGGGAAAACAGTTTTCGGGCACAGCCGAGTTTGTGCTTGCTTGCGTGAGACGTGATTTCCCTGCTTGGCGGAGTCTGGTATGAATCTCTGCGTTGGAGGCTGGAAGCGGAAAAAACAGCCCGCGACAACCGCTCAGAAGCTCTTGAACGCTTGCAGGAGTTCGTCTCTCTTAGGGTTGTCCTCATAGTCGACCATGATGAACGAACCGTGCGAGACCGCCGAGAACTTGAAGCCGTAGATGTAGATGTAGTCGTGCTTGTCGACGTATTCGATCTTCGCCCGCGCCTTCTTGTATTTCGTGTTGAACTTGTAGAACGCGACCTGCCGGTTCGCCACCTTCAACGCGAATCCGTCCGATGCGTGGATCGGCTCGTAATCCATGGCGCCGTCGAACGTGCCCCCGGTTTTCTGCATCATGTAGCGGCAGAGTTCCAGGGCCGTGCGGTCGTTGTTTTCGACCGTGGTCTTGCATCCGGCGCAGAGGATGACTGCGACGGCCGCAAAAACGATGCTGAGAAATCTGAACATGGCGTGCCTTTCCCCGTGAATACAAAAGTTAGCGCTGGCATGATAATGTAAGTCGTTTTTCCGCAAAGTCAAGCCGACGAAGCGAAATAATGGCAAAAACGCATCGCGGGCCGGGCGATCACAGCGAACGCAGTACCGCGACCACCCGCCCGATCGTGTCGGGTTCCGGCGTGCGCGATGAATTCACCGTGCGGCAGATCGGATCGCTGCCGGGCCGGTTCAGGATCATCATCCCGGGGGGCAGCACCCCCGGACGGGTCCAGACGATCAGCACGTCACCTGGATCGACTCCGGGCGGCTGTTCGTCGAATACGCCGGAACGGACGGCGAAAAGGTCCCCCGTGGCCGCATCGTCGGGGATCAATCCCGGATCGACGCAGCAGCGGGAATCGGGTTCGTCCGGGAATTGGCTGAGCTTGGCATACAGCGGCACAGTAACGGATGTTCTGGTTTTCTTCCCATGTCCCGTCGCGGCAGGGCGGATGCTTCTGCGCGTGCCCTTTCTTCGTTCGATGGCGTGTTTGCGCTCCAGAGCGGCCACGTGGGCGGCCGCGGTCGAGGCGCTGATCGAGAATTGTTCCGCGATTTCATACAGCGTCGGCGAAATGCCGTTCTGCCCGATGAAGTCGCGGATGAACGACATGATTTCGAACTGTTTTCTGGTAATTCGTTTCATGATGCGGGGGACGGGGTTGTGTGTGGGAGGCGGACCTGGAGCGGGTCCGCCCGGTGTGTTGTCGAAAATTGCAACCTGTGATGATACGATACAACAAATCATGAAAGTTTTCAAGAGCGAAAATGAAAGATTCTTGAATTTATTTTCAATTCATGCTGACAAATATTCGGTCTTCCCTGCGTGACGCGCGGATATTCGCGCCTTGACTTTTCCCCCGAGGCATGGTATCTTAATAGAATAATCATCATTTCAAAAACGTTTCGACGAAAAGGACTTCATCATGAGCTCTCTCGACCTCAAGGGCAAGGCGGTCGTCTTCCTCGGCGACGGCATGGCCGATCTCCCCATTCCCGAACTCGACGGTAAAACGCCGCTCGAGGCTGTTCCGACCCCGACGATGGACAGGATCGCCGCGAACGGCGCTTCCGGGACCTTCCTCACGCTTCCCGAGGGCTACCCGACCTCGTCCGACGTCGCAAACATGTCCGTGCTGGGCTATGCCCCGTCGCTGTATTATCCCGGGCGCGGCCCCATCGAGGCTGTGAGCCAGGGCATCCCGCTCGCAGCTGACGACGTGGCGTGGCGGTGCAACCTGATCACCGTCGAGGACGGCGTGCTGAAGGATTATTCCGCCGGACACATCGCAAAGGAGCACTCCCGGATCCTCATGGAGGCGCTTCAGGAGAAGTTCGGCTCCGACAAGCTGACGTTCTACCCCGGCGTGAGCTACCGCAATCTGCTGATCCTCCACGGTCCCGAATTCTCGCCGAAGGTCGGCTATTACAAGCCCGATTCCTCGCAGGACATCCCGGTCTCCGAACTGCCCTGGACCGCGCTCGACGACTCGAAGGAGGCCGCATACACGGTCGAATTCCTGAACAAGCTCTACGCCGAAGCCGGAGCGTTCCTCGCCGGGCACCCGCTCGTGAAATCGGGCGAGGCAAAGGGCAACGCCATCTGGCCGTGGAGCCCCGGGCGCACCCCGTCCTTCCCGAAGTTCTCCGAGCGTTACGGCGGCAAGACCGGCGCGGTCATCACCGCCGTCGACGTGATCTCCGGTATCGCCAAGTGCGCCGGGATGGACGTGATCCCGGTCGAAGGCGCCACCGGCTACATCGACACGAACTACGAGGGCAAGGCCGCCGCGGCGATCCGCGCCATCGAGGATCACGACTTCGTCTACGTGCACCTGGAGGCCATCGACGAGACCGGCCACGAGGGGCGGCTTGACCTGAAAATGCAGGCCATCCGCGACTTCGAAAACCGCATCGTCAAGCCGGTCGTCGAAGCGCTTCAGCCGCGTGGATGCACGTTCGCGGTCCTCCCGGACCATCCCGTGCCGCTTTCCATGCGCCAGCACACGCGGACGCCGGTCCCGGTCTGCATCTGGGGACCGCACATCCGGCCCGACGCCGTGACCGAGTATTCTGAGAAGGCCGCACCGAACGGCTCCCTCGGATTCATGACAGGCGACGCGTTCATCCGCATGGTGCTCGACCTCTGAAAAACTCGCCTCGCGCGCATACGTGCTGAGCTCGGAATCTGCCCCATCAAGCATGCGTCGCGCGCATACGTGCTGAGCTCGGAATCTGCCCCATCAAACTCGCCTCGCTCGCATACGTGGTGAGCTCGGAATCTGTCCCATCAAGCATGCCTCGCGCGCATACACGCAAGGTACAGTAAAAACTACCTCATTTTTACTGTACCTTGAGGTGCTGGCCTGAGCTCAGTATTGTGAGGAAAGCAAAAGTCGTTATGGGCGCATCAGGCTCACGCGCGCTGTTTCGCTGTGAGGAAACGGATTTCCCCGTACTGGTCCCGCACGAGTTTTGCGTCGCTCAGGACCGCCGAGGCGAGTTCGAGCGCGCGCTGCGCATTGCATGGTGCGAGTTCGAAGAAAATGCGTCCGCCCGGTTTGAGGTGGGCCGGGGATTCCGCGAGGGCGCGCGAGATGACCGCGAGCCCGTCGGGACCAGCGAACAGCGCTTCCGCCGGCTCATAGTCCCGGACGTTCGGTGGGAGGTGTTCGCGGTCGCCCTCGGGGATGTACGGCAGATTGGCGACGATCAGGTCGAATATCTCGCCGGAGACCGGTCCGAAGAGGTCGCCCCTGACGAACCTCACATTCGGCAGCGCGAGTTTTTTCAGGTTCTTTTTTGCCCAGCGGAGCGCGTCCGGGGAGAGTTCCACCCCGGTCACGTTCAGGTCCGGCCGTTCGGATGCCAGCGCGAGGGAGATGGCCCCGCTGCCGATTCCCAGCTCGCAGACGTCCGCCCCCTGCGGAAGTCCCCTCAGCATGAGGTCGATGGAGTATTCCGTTTCCGGTCTCGGGATCAGGCAGCCCGGCCCGAGCTCGAGCTCGAGGTCGCGGAACGGCGCGTGTCCGAAGATGTACTGCCACGGTTCGTTCGCGAGCCGCCTGTACAGGTACGAGTTCGCCTTGTTCCCGGTTTTCGGGGAAACGGCGTCCCGCGCGTGAAGCGCGAACATCCGGTCGGGGATCCCGGCGGCCTCGCAGGCGATGTACAGCGCCTCGACGTCGGCCGCTTCGAATCCGGCCTTCATGAAGGACTGTTCGATGCTGTGTTTCAGCTCCAGGAGCGTCATGTCGTGGGCGTTTTCCGGTTCGTTCCGAGGTGAAAAAAAGCGGCTGTCGGCAGCACGGCGGACCACGTCCGCGCGTCCCGGTTCAGCCGCTGCGGGAAATACACGACTTCCCGTTTAGAAAAGAGGCAGACGGATTACTTACTTCTGCTCGGTGGCGTTGGAGGGGGCCAGCGTCATGTCGGGACCGAATTCCTTGCCGGTGCCGTAGACGACGGTGGTGTAGATGCCGTAGATGCCGAAGTAGTTCGTGGCCTTGAAGCTGGACCAGGCGACGTGGTCGACGTTGCCGTTGTACGCGGCCTGGTTGAGGGAGGCGTCGCCGCCGGCGACCCAGCCGAGGATGCTGTAGCAGGAGGCGGAACCGTGGCGGTTGGCCTTGAAATCGCCGTTGCCGATGGTGCCGGGCATGGTGATGTCCGTATAGAGGCAGCCGACGGGGAGCGGAGCTGCGCAGGAAGTGGCATAGAGTGCGCCGAGACCGGCGAAAACGGAGAGGACGGCGAGTTTGAGAGTCTTTTTCATGGGATGAATCTCCTGATGATTGAGTTGTTGAGCATGGTATAGAATGATAAAGCAATATATCATACACCCGCGGGCAAATCAAGTCTATTTCCCGAAGATTTCCAAAAAAAACGGAAAAAAGACCGAATGACGCGCCGCGGGGACCGCTTCAGAGTTTCCGCCATGCCCGGTGCGTGACGGTCTTGCCCTCGGACTCCCAGAGCAGTTCGAATCCGGTCTTGATGTCCGCCACGTCGGCGATCAGCGCCGTATCCGAGGGCGCGAAGAGTCCGGATGCGTTCACGGCGTGGTCGGCGATCTCGAGGTATTCGGTGTTGTCGGTGGAGAAATGGAAGACCCCGCCGGGCTTCAGGATGCGGGCGAAATGCGTCATCACGTCCGAGGTGATGAGCCGGTGGCTGCGGTGTTTTTCCTTCGGCCACGGATCGGGGCAGAGCAGGTTCACGCGGTCGGCGAATCCGTCCGGGATCGTCCGCGAGATCAGCACGCGCGACTCGGTTTTCAGCACATGCAGGTTCGTCAGATGGTCGCGCAGGACGCGTTTCTGCACTTTGCGGACGCGACCGAGCAGCATGTCGGCCGCGATCACGTACACGTCGCTGCGCCGTTCGGCCAGCGCGATCGCGAATTCGCCGTCGCCGCATCCGAGGTCGATCTCCACGCGCGTCCCGGGTTCCGGCATGGGGAGCACGCTTTCCAGGCGCGTATAGAGGTTGTGAAGCTGGATGATGCCTTCAACTTGTTTTTTCGCTGTCATGAATATCCTTTGTTTGTTTGGCTGCGCACAGCCTGCCGTAGACTTCGAACGGGATTGCGAGGTTGCCTTCGATCCCGGTCCCCATTTTGACCTGCGGGTGGGCGGAGCCGTGGAAATCGCTTCCTCCGGAGACCAGCAGGGAACGTTCCGCCGCGAACTGCAGCGTCATTTCGACCTGCTGCGCCGAGAACATCGGGTAATGACATTCGAGGCCGTCGAGCCCGTACTGCACCAGGCGCGACCCGATCTTGCGGAGCAGCGCCCGGGCCCCGCGCGGGGCCTGCAGCGGATGCGCCCAGATCGCGAGTCCCCCCGCTTCGTGAATCATGCGGATGCAGTCGTTCACGGGGTAGTATTTGCGCTGGACATAACAGCTCGCGCCGCGCCCGATCAGCCGCGTGAAGATGGTCTGCATGTCGGGAAATCCGTATTTCCTGAGCAGGATGGCCGCCATGTGGGGCCGTCCGATGCTTTCGCCTCCGGCCTCGTCCCGGACTTCGTCCATCGTGATGTCGTACCCCTTCAGGCGAAGGCGGTCCACCATTTCCTCGTTGCGTTCCTCGCGCCACACCCGGAGCTGTTCCAGCGCGGCCAGGAACGGCGCGTGATCGGGATCGATGAAGAGCCCCACGATGTGGATGTCCTTGCTGAAGAGCATGCTCGCGAGCTCCACCCCGGCCACCGCGTGCAGCGGGGTGCCGGATGCCGCCGCGAGGAAACGTTTGTCGCCGGAGACCGTGTCGTGGTCGGTCAGGGCGGCCGCTTCCAGGCCCGTTTCCAGGGCGGCGGAAACGAGTTCTTCCGGCGACATGGTGCCGTCGGAGCAGTTGCTGTGCATGTGGAGGTCGATCATGGTTTTCCCGCGTGAGGCGTTTCCGGGCGTGGATCGCCCGGAAGCCCCGTGACGTTTTCGAGTTCGCGTGTGGTGGGACACACTAAAAATATACAGCGAAATCGCTTTTTTTCAATTGTTCCGGCTTGATAATCATATTTTTGGTGCTATTTTAAATAGATTTTATTTGAACTTTTTGGTTCGTCGGCGGTGTTTCCGCAGATTCCCGCCGGAGTTCAACCGATTCAACGTCAACCTCATCCGGCATCCGACAGCCGGCACCATCTGGAGTTGTCAACATGAAAAAGAACGTATCTGCGAAGGCTGCAAAAACGGTCTCCAAGCCCGTGGCTAAGACCGTTGCCAAAGCCGCTCCCGCGAAGCCCGCTGTCAAATCTCAAACGAAGAAGGCCGCTCCTGCGAAGAAGGCTGCCCCCGCGAAGAAGGCTGTCGCTGTTAAGGCCCCTGCCAAGAAGGTTGCTCCCGCGAAGAAGGCCGCCCCTGCCAAGAAGGTTGCTCCCGCGAAGAAGGCTGTCGCTGTGAAGGCCCCTGCGAAGAAGGCTGTCGCTGTTAAGGCCCCTGCCAAGAAGGTTG
>JAFYBD010000080.1 GCA_017540385.1 Lentisphaeria bacterium | reverse complement strand
GCGGAGCTCCCGGCGGCGAAGGCGGCGCGCCCGGCGGTATGGGCGGCTTCCCGATGATGGGAGGCTTCGGCGGCATGGGCGGCTTCCCCGGCATGGGCGGAGCTCCCGGCGGCCAGCAGCAGGAAGCCAAGCCGGACAAAGGCAGCCAGCTTCCGAAAGGATACAACGCCGACGGCCCGACCTACGTCAAGGTCGACCTCTGCACCGCGGACAAGAAGTGCCCGATCTGCTCCCTCTGGGATGCGGCCAAGAAGGAATGGAAAGATATCGAGCCCCCGAAGAAAAACGGTGGCGGCGGTATGGGCATGTTCGGTATGATGATGGGCGGCTTCGGCGGCGGTGGCGGCGGCGTCATGACCAATGGCGGCCAGCCGATCGGCGTCAAGCAGATGGCCGACATCAAGTTCGCCTCCGACGGCTCCAGCTCCCAGTACATGGACGGCTATCTCCCCGAGATCAAGGAAGGCCAGAAGGCTCCGGCCATCCTTTACATCCACGGCGGCGCCTGGATGGGCGGCAGCGCCCGCGGCTGCAACGCCGGGTTCTTCGATCGTCTGGTCAAGGCCGGCTATGCCGTGTTCTCCCTGAACTATCGTCTCTCCAGCGAAGCCGCGTTCCCGCGTCCGATGAACGACGCCAAGGCCGCCGTCCGCTGGATCCGCGCCCACGCGAAGGAACTCAACCTTGACGCCGACCACATCGGCACCATCGGCGACTCCTCCGGCGGACACATGGCCGGCTTCCTCGGCACCACCAGCAACCTGAAGGGCCTCATGATGGGCGATATCGGCGACAATGCCGAATATTCCTCCTCCGTCCAGGCCGTCGTCGACCTCTTCGGCCCGATGAATGTCCTCACCATGGACAAGCAGGCCGCCGAAGGCGCCGGCTCCATGATGGGCCGCCACGACGCTGACGGCGGACCGTACAGCAACTACGTCGGCGTCGGCATCGCCAGCATCCGCGAGTCCGATCCCGCTCCCGCGCAGCGCGCCGATCCGGGCATGTATGCCCACACGCTCGATCCCAAGACCGCTCCGGCCTTCCTGATCCAGCACGGCACCGCCGACAACGTCGTTCCGATCGGTTCCTCCAAGGAATTCCGCGACACCGTCGCGAAGTACATCGGCGATGAAAAGGCGATCTTCGAGTCCTTCGAAGGCGCCGCCCACGAAGACGGCCGCTTCTTCGACGAGAAGAACTCCAAGCGCGTCATCGAATTCCTCGACAAGTATCTGAAGCCCGCGAAGAAGTAATCTTCCCGGTTCGATACCGATTCCCCCGCCGGATTCCCTGCGAGTCCGGCAGGGAACATCGAAGAATTTCCGAGCATCCCGGATTTTGAGGTCCGGGGTGCTCTTTTTATTCGGGGCGCTTCGATACCTCCGTGCCGGCGGCTTTTCGCATCTTGACAAAGTCCGACTGGAAAGATTTTCGGCGGTTGCGTTTTCAGGCAGCCGCCTTCAAATCTTTCCACATCGTCTTTTTGCCCATCTGCTGAAAATCCATCCGCCCCGTAGGAATCGAAGTACCCCTTTCCTTTTGAGAAGCGGAAAACCCCGGGCGGGACGTGTTCCCGCCGAAAAACGGAGAAATCCCCTTGCTTTTTCACTGTCCGGGGTGTATATTATCTGACAATGTTTCGGGGTGCTCGATCCTGTTTTGGAGTCGGGCTGAGATCATACCCGCACACCTGATCCGGATAATGCCGGCGTAGGAAATCACGACAGCGAAACCTTTCCGTTGGAAAGCCGCGGTTTTCTGCGAAACAAACAACCAAGGAAAGGACACAATATGTCGAACTCCGCATCGGTCATCGAAACGACCATCTCCCGCGCAATCGTCGAAAACTTCTCGTCGAAACTCCTCGACAACCTCACCGTGGACGTCGCCATCGTCGGCGCCGGTCCCTCGGCCCTCGTCGCGGCGCATTACATGGCGAAGAAAGGCGTCCGCGTGGCCATTTTCGAGCGCAAGCTCGCGCCGGGCGGAGGCACGTGGGGCGGCGGCATGCTCTTCAACGAGGTCGTCGTGCAGGACGCTTCGCTTGAGATCCTCGACGAATTCGGCATCCATCACAAGCCCATCCCCGGCGCGCCCGGATACAATACGCTCGACTCCGTCGAAATGGCCAGCGGCCTCATTTTCGGCGCGGTCAGCGCGGGCGCGAAGATCTTCAACGCCGTGAGCGTCGAGGATATCGTGTTCCGCGGCGAACAGGTCGGCGGCCTGGTCATCAACTGGACCCCGGTGGAACGCCTCGGCATGCACGTCGATCCCCTGACCGTCATTTCCCAGTGCGTGCTGGACGGTACCGGCCATCCGAGCGAGATCATGCACCTCGCGGTAGAAAAGGCGCAGCTGAAGCTCGCCACCTCCACCGGCGGCATCCTCGGCGAAAAGCCCATGTGGGTCGACAGCGGCGAAGCCTCCACCGTCGAGAACACCCGCGAATACTTCCCCGGCCTCTTCGCCTGCGGCATGAGCGCGAACAACGTCATGGGCGGCTACCGCATGGGCCCGATCTTCGGCGGCATGATGCTCTCCGGCCGCAAGGCCGCCGACCTCATCCTCGCGAAACTCGGGAAGTAAGCGATTATGCCCCGGCGCGTTTTCACCACGCACGCGGAACGCCTCGAAGCCTTCCGCGCCATCGACGTCTACCCGGTCGTGACCTCGGAATTCTGTCTGGGGCGCGACCCCGCGGACGTCGTGGCGTCGCTCCTGTCTGCGGGCGTGCGGATCGTGCAGATGCGCGAGAAGACCATGCCCGACGGAGAGTTCGTGCGGCTGCTCCGCCGGGTGCGCGAGCTCACCTGGGACCACGGCGCGCTGATGATCGTGGACGACCGCGTGGACGCCGCATTGATCGCCGGAGCGGACGGGGTTCACCTGGGGCAGGACGACCTGCCGCTGGCTGACGCCCGGCGGATCGCGCCCGAACTCCTGCTTGGAGTCTCCACGCACGACGAAGACGAAATCCGCATCGCGCAGGACGGCGGATGCTCCTACCTCAACATCGGCCCGATCTACCCCACGCAGACGAAGAAACTCGCCTGCAAATTCCTCGGCGTCGAGCTCCTGCGTTCCCTCGCGCCGACCGTCCGCGTGCCGTTCACGGTCATGGGCGGCATCAAGTTCGGTCATCTCCCCGAGCTGAAGGCCGCGGGAGCGCGCCATGTCGCCGCCGTGACTGCCTTCACGCAGGCCCCGGACCCGGGCGCGGAAGCGGCCCGCTGGCGCGCCGCTCTGTCCTGAGCTTTATCCGTCTTTTCCACCCCGCCGCGACGCGGGGAAAAAGTC
>JAFYBD010000009.1 GCA_017540385.1 Lentisphaeria bacterium | reverse complement strand
CTCCCGGTCGCGTCCATCTGCGGCGGGACCACGGTCGGGGAACTCCTGGAGGTCATCCGCATGTCGGTCCTGACTGTCTGCAACGACAGCGGCCCGATGCACATCGCGGCTGCGCTCGGCGTGCCGGTGGCCGCCGTCTTCGGTCCCACGGACCCGGCCCTGACGGGCCCGTATTGCGAAAAAAAATCGGTGTTTGTTCCCGAAATCACTTGCATTTGCTGTTTTTTGCGCTACTGTAATCATTCCCGCTGTCACGCGGGCGTCGATCCGGCGCACTTCGCCGAATCCGCCGTGAATCTGCTCAGCTGAAAGGAGTTCCACCATGTTTTTCCGACTTCACCGTATTGTCGCGGCCGCAGTCCTGCTGTTTCTGATGCCCCTCGCCCTCTGGGCGCAGGTGGCCATCGTCGTCAAACCCGTCCAGCTCAATTACATCCAGTATGAATCCGTGTTCGTGCGCGTGGCCATGCGCAATCTCTCCGCGCATCCGCTGGCGTTCGGTGAAGCTTTGGGACTGAAGGGTTCCCTTCAGTTCGAAATACGGCGTTCCGACCGCAACGATCCGTCTTTCGTGCGGAGCCTGAAGGACGCGTCTCTGCCGGATATGACCGGCGTGATCCTGCCGCCCGGCGGCGAGAAGTCCTACATGTTCAACCTCAGCAAGCACTACGATCTGCGTTCGACGGGCGCCTATTCCGTGAAGGCTGTCCTGCGCCATCCGCAGCTCACGACCGCATACCAGTCGAAGGAGGCGCATTTCAACATCGTCCGCGGCAGCGTCATCTGGTCGCGCACGGTCGGCCTGCCGCTGCTCGACGATTCCCCCGAGGAGGATCAGTTCGACGCGGACGGCAAGAAGATCGAGACGCACCGGAAGATCAAGACCCGCGAATACCGCGTCCTCAGTTATTTCACCGGCAAGTCGAACATCTACTGCCTCACGCTTGAGGACAAGGAAAACGTGTATATGCTCCGCCACATCGGCTACGACCTCGGACCCGACCTCCGGCCGAAATGCGAGATCGACTTCCTGTCGCGCCTGAACATCCTGCTGCCCGCCAGCACGAAAGTATATGCCTACTACCAGTACAACACCGACGGCAACCTCGAAAACCGCCAGATCCTCATGAAGATCGACAAGGCCCCGCGGCTGGTGGTCGACCCCGACACCGGCATCGTGAAGGTCGTCGGCGGACGCGAAGCGCGCAAGGACGTGGACTACGAGGAGATCCGCGACATCCAGTTCCTCGAAGACATGCGCGAACCGAAGGGTACCATGCTCGACGAACCGCTTGACGACGGCTCCATCCGCGGCCCCGAATCCCTGAGCGCCGAGGAGGCCGCGAAGCGCGCCGAGGAGCGTGCCACAGAAGAGAAGAAGCCCGACCTGCTGGATGGCTTCTGATCCTGTCCGGCATCCGGTCATGTCATACTGCGGCGCGGGCGTTTGTTTCGTCCGCGCCGCTTTTTTCGCTCCGCGGCGGCGTTTTTCCGCATTTTGTTCAAAGAGAATATGTTTTCTTGCAAAAAGTATATGGGAAAACCCGTACTTTGTGCTATTGTATTCCGTAGCAACACCATAACATCCCACCCTTCAACCGGAAAATCGGCGGGACATCCGCCGATGAATCCACAGGAGACGCCCCTATGAGTCCGAGCAAGAAGAAAACCGCATCTTCCGCGAAGAAAGCAGCCCCGGCCCCCGTGAAGAAAGCCGCCGCGAAATCTGCCGCGAAGCCCGCCGCGAAGGCGACGGCGAAAAAGGCCGTCGCACCCCGCAAGCCCGAACCCGGACCCTATCCCGGAGAGACCCCGGCGGAACGCGTCATCGCCGCGGATTTCAACGACGTGAAGGGCATTCGTTCAGACGTGTGGAGCGACTGCGTGGGCGCCGGCCGCATCGGCGAAGGCCTGCGCGAGAGCTGGCGCAAACAGCTCGCGAAATGCAAGAAGGAGCTCGGCTTCCGCTATCTCCGCGCCCACGGACTCTTCCACGACGAGATGCGCGTGTACAACGAGGATGCGAAAGGCAACCCGGTCTACAACTTCATGTACGTCGACGACGTGTTCGATTTCCTGCTGTCGATCGGCGTGAAGCCGTTCGTCGAACTCAGCTTCATGCCCGAGAAGCTCGCATCCGGCAAGACCACGATCTTCTGGTGGAAGGCCAACGTGACCCCGCCGAAGGATCATAAGCGCGGGGCGGACCTCGTGAAGGCGACCGTTCAGCACTGGACCGAACGCTACGGCGAGGACGAGGTGAAGACCTGGCGGTTCGAGGTCTGGAACGAGCCCGATCTCGACGTCTTCTGGGATCCGGGCAAGAAGTCCACCATGCTGGACGCCTACCTGGAGCTGTACCGGTACACCGCCCGCGCGGTCAAATCCGTGAACAGGGCGTATCCGGTCGGCGGTCCCTCCGGCGCCGGTCTCGACTTCATCGCGCCGCTCGTGCGCTACTGCCGCAAGAACCATCTGCCTCTGGACTTCATCTCGTTCCACCAGTACGGATTCGACCCCGAGAACCCGGCCCTGCCGAAGATCGACCGGTTCGGCGGCAACTACATCTACCTCATGAAGAACCTCCGGCACGTGGCCGACTGCTTCAATAAGAAGCTCGAGGACATCCGCAAAAACCTCCGCTGCGACCTGCCTGTGTACATCACCGAATGGCACGCTTCGCCGTCCCCGGTCGACCCGGTGCACGATTCGTATTTCGCCGCGCCGTTCGTCCTGGAACAGCTCCGCAACACGGAAAAGATGGCGTGCATGAGCCTGTGGACTTTCACCGACATTTTCGAGGAATGTGGCCCCGCGCCGCGTCCGTTCCACGGCGGATTCGGCCTCATCACGTTCCAGGGCATCCCGAAGGCGGCCTACCGGGCGTACCAGTGCCTCGCCGCGCTTGGCGACACCGAGCTCGTGTCCAGCGACGCTTCGTCCTACGTCTGCAGGGACGCGAAGGGCGGCGTGCAGGCGCTGTTCTGGGACCTCAGCCACCCCACGAAGGGCGGTTTCGTGAGCAATCAGGACACGTTCTTCGATCCCCATCCGGCGAAGGACAAGGGCCACGCCACGTTCCGTCTCACCCACCTCAAACCCGGCGAATACGAGCTGCGCATCACCCGGATCGGCTACAAGTCCGGCGACGCGTACTCCGCCTGGCTCGAGGAGGATTCCGCCCGGACCGACATCTCCCGCGAGGAGATCGCGCGCCTGATCCGCGTTTCCCAGCTCCGCCCGATGTACAAGGCGCAGGTGTCCGTGATGAAGGGCGAGGAATTCCAGCTGGGCCTGGACGTGAAGGAAAACGACGTGTTCTTCGTGGAGCTGATCCCGCTGTGATCCGGCCCCGATGAACGCGGGGCAGGGGGCGACGCTCCCCGAACCCCCATTTTCGTCGAAATAAAAATCCCGCTCCGTGAAGAACGGCGCGGGATTCTTAATGCCTGGATTCGAGGGAGATTTATGCTGCGGGGGCCGCTTCCTTCGATTCGGTCTTGGCTTTGTCAGCTTCCTCGATGGCCTTCTTTTCGGATTCGACCGTCTCGATGGCCTCTTCGTTCTCGGCCGCTTCCTCTGCAGCTTCCCCGGCGGCGCGGGACTTCAGCCAGTCCTGCACGTTGCCCGTGGGTTTGAGGGGGATGAGCGGGCTTCCGCCGTTTTCGTCGGGGATGATGGTCTCGTCGACGTTGGTCGCTCCGGCCTTGACTTCCGTCTTTTCTGCGGTCTTCTTCGATTCTTCGGCCGACTTCTTCTCTGTGGCCTTCGCGGTTTTCTTCGCCTCGGCATTCTTCGGTTTCGCGACCGGTTTCGGGGGGACATACGCCTTTACGTGGGGCGTGATGTATTCGACATATCTTTTCGGCGGATCGAACTCCATGATCTCGTTGAGTTTGCGGCGATGGGCCTCGGGGGTCTTCTCGATCGTCGAGAAATTCTTCACGAGCTCGCCGTTCTGGTCCAGCAGGAACGCGGACGGGATGGTCGCGCCGAATTTCGTGCGGAGCTTGCGGTTCTGTTCGGCGATGCCCCTCGGCTGGAGATGGCTGGTGGTCGGGAAATCGACCTTCATGAGTACGAGGTTCTTGTCCGCGTAGTCCTGGAACTTTTTGGTGTTGAAGATGGCGCGATCGTAGCCGATGCAGCCGGCGGATTCGGAGTTCGTGAAGACCGCGAAGATGGGACGTTTCGTTCTGGCGGATTCGGCCTTGGCCTTCTCGAAATCGGTATGCCACTCCGCAGCCGGGAGCGCGGCCGGCAGCACGGTCATGGCGAAACAGCAGCAAAGTGCGAACAGAAGTTTCATGATATCACACCTTTCCGGTTCAGGGTTTCAGGGGGAAGCGATTACCCCATACTATACCACAAAAACGGCGAAAGTCAAATGAAAACTCCCGGGGCGCGGCGGGAGCGGCAGCACCCCGGGCGGGACGACGGTCCTCCGTCAGGACAGCACCTTGATGAGCGAGGCCGTGGTGACGGGCTTCATGATGACTTCGTCGAAGACTCCCATATTGAAGTTGTTCGTGTTCTCCGTGTCGGCGGTGACGGCGATGATCCTGATGTCCTTCCACGCCGGGTTCGCGCGGATGGCGGACGCGAGCTCCATGCCGTTCATGCCGGGCATCCAGAGGTCGAGGAGCGCCACGTCGGGCTTGTTCTCTCCGATGAGCTTCAGGGCCTTGTCGCCGGAGGAGGCGGAGACGGGGTCGAATCCCATCTTGCGGAGCATGGCGCAGAGGACCTTCACGTTCAGCGGCACGTCGTCGACCACGAGGATCTTCTTCGAGAGGTCGAGATTGCCGACGGCGTCGCTGTCGTTCTTTTGGGCGTGGTCCTCCTCGCCGCAGATTTCGAGGTCGGGCAGGAGGATGGAGAATACGCTGCCCTTGTCGAGTTCGCTCTCCACGTTCAGCGAGCCCTTCATGCAGTCGATGAGGCGTTTCGCGATGGAGAGCCCGAGGCCGGTTCCGGTCTCCGCCCTCATTCCGCGGTAGGAATTATTCTCCTGCACGAACGGGTCGAAGATCTTCGCGAGGGATTCCTTCGGGATGCCGACGCCTGTGTCCGCGACGCGGATGGTGAGCGCGGCGCGCTTTTCGCTGAGCCGGAAGAGGGAGACGGAGACGGTGACGGAGCCGGCGTGCGTGAACTTTACGGCGTTGCCGATGAGGTTCAGGAGCACCTGGCGGAGACGCCGTTCGTCGAGGCCGAGAATCGGCAGATCGGAGGGCATGCTGACCTTGAGCTCGATGTCCTTGCTCTTCGCGCGGACCGAGAAGACGGATTCGAGTTCGTTGATGAGCTCGCGGAGGTTGGTCGGCTCGGGCTGGATGAGCATCTGGTTCGCGTCGAGCTTGGAGAGGTCGAGCACGTCGTTGATGAGCGACAGCAGGGCGTTGCCGGCGTAATGGATGCTGCGGAGGTATTCGGCGGCCTCTTCGTGGGGGATCGCCTGGTCCTGCAGGAGCTGGCTGAATCCGAGGATGGCGTTCAGCGGGGTCCTGATCTCGTGACTCATGGTGGCGAGGAAGAGGCTCTTCGCCTTTGCGGCGGATTCGGCGTCCTGAATGGCGTTGTTCAGCTTCGTCACGTCGATGCCGCAGCCGAAGACGAGTATGTGACCGTTCGCGGCGCGGAACGCCACGTGGGATATCTGCGCCATGATTTCGCCGTTGACGCCGCCCGCGCCGGGCACCTTCACGACGTGGGTGACGACCTGGCCTTCCTTCTTGACCGCCTCGTCGTCCATCTCCTGGAACATCGTGACGAGGTCGGGCTCGAAGAGGTCCCTGTAAGTGGAGCCGATGGCCTTCTCCTCGGATACGCTCATCAGGAAGAGGTATTTCTGGTTCGCCATGGTGAGCTTGTAGCCGTCGGTGTAGTCGCGGACCGTGGCGGTGCACGGCATGACGTCGAAGAGCTTCTTCAGGAAGAGGGCTGCGTTCGCCGCTTCGGTTTCGAGGTTGCGGACCTGGGTGATGTCCTGGAGCATGAAGAAGTAGCGGGAGCACTTCCTGCGCGCGGTCTTGTCCTTCACCGCGAGGATGCGGTAATGGCGCTGGTCGCCGAAGAAGTCGCTGCGGAACGCATAGTCGAGCGTGTCGGTCTCGTGGTGGAAGAGCGCCCGGCGGCGGCTCAGGTAGCCGGGGAGATCGTCCTGATGGATCCACTGCTCGGCGGGGACGCGTTTGCCGTTTTCGAACGGCCAGAGCGCGTCGGAGGGCGAGGTGGCGTCGAAGAGATCGGAGTCGGGCGTGTAGAAGAAATATCCGAGGTTGGCGAGGGCGGTGGCGGTCTGGAGCGCGTGGGTCTTCTGGTCCAGTTCCTCACGCCGCGCGTCCTCCTCGGTCACGTCGCGGAACACGGTGATGGCGCCGATGAGGGCGTTCTTCGCGCCGCGGATGGGGGACGACGAGGTGGAGATCTTCCGCTTGACCCCGTCCTTCGAGGTGATGGTGAGGTGTTCGCGCTCGGTGACGAGCCTGTTCTCGCGGATGGCCGCGGTGTCGATTGGAGCGGTGATGGTGGCGGACCCTTCCCTCGAAGTGAGGTTGAATATCTGCGTCATGGTCTTGCCCTCGGCTTCGGCCTGGGTGTAACCTGTCATGAGCTCGGCGGCGTGGTTGATCATGGTCACGAAACCGAGGCGGTCGGTCACGATCACGCCGTCGCCGATGGCGCGCAGGGTCAGCTGCAGGCGGTTCGCGAGTTCGGAGGCCTTCTCGCGCAGTTCGGCGATTTCGGTGGTGTCCTGGGCGACCACGAGCACGGCTTCGTGCTTGAAGATGTGTTTGTCGAGCTTGGAGATGGTGACGGTGTAGTTCTTGTCGCCATGCTTCCGGTTCAGCGACATCGTCTTGCCGGAGATCGCGGTCTCGGCCATCTCGACCCGGATGGCGTTCGTGAGCGTCGCGCGGAGGTCGTCAAGGTTCTGCGAAGCGTCGGGATCGTTGAACGGCACGTGCGAATAGAGGACTTCGCCGGAGGTGGAGTAGGCGGCTACGAGGAGCGGCATGTGTCCGTGAATGGCGAGGTAGCGGTTCGTGACGCTGCGGTACTTGAAGAAGTAGATGAGCCCGCCGAGCACGAATGCGCAGAGGACCGTGAAGAGGATCGCGCCGTAAGCGAGGAGATCCTGATGCTGCTGGGTCCAGGTCTCAGGCGTGTTCACCCAGACGGCGTCGGCGGGAATGGCTTTCCTGTCGTGTTCCCACGCGTGGAACCGCTTGTCGTTGAGCATGCAGGTCTCGGCGATGGTGATCGGGGGCAGATCGGAGGCGTTCCACGCGCCGCGTCCGTTCGCGAGGTGTTCGGTCAGCGTCGCCGTGGCTTCGCCGACGGACTGGAGCGAGGAGATGAAACCGCCGACGGAGTAGTCCATGAGGACGGAGCGCCGCACGAGGATCGGGAGATCGCTGCGCACCTGCATGAGCTGATACCACATGGTCGAACGGCTGCCGATGCTGGGCAGGTAGATGTCCCAGTCGCAGGAGACGATGAACGAATCGGGCGGCGCGGCGGCGAGTTTTTCGAACGCGGCGTTCTTCTCCGCGACGGAGTCGTTGTTGATGTAGATCGTGCTGAAGTCGCAGCGGCCGGTGTATTCCTTGCGGAGCGTGAGGTCGTCGTTGTCCTTCCACCCGTACCGCGAGGCCAGGAGCACCACGTGCTTCCGTTCGGGGTAGAGCGCGAGACCGAGCTCGATGTTCGGTCTCGGATCGATGGGACGGATGACCGCCGTGGTGTTCGGATGTATCTCGCGCCATCCCTCCGGGAACCTCTTCATGTTGGAGAGGATGATGGAGGTGTCGGCGGGGACGTCTGGCAGGATCGCGCGCAGGGTGTAGGCGGCGGGTTCGCCGAAGGCTACGATGAGGCTGTAGCGGCCGGAGGTGATGAGGTCCTTTTTCACCCCGAGTTTTTCGTCCCAGCTGGTCTGGTTCTGATCGTGCAGGGAGTCGAGCTCGACGATTTCGCTTTCGAACATAATGGCGCGTGCGGCGAGCGCATCGAAGAACGCCCCGGACATGTCGGTGCGGATTTCGCTCGGAGTCTG
Source organism: Lentisphaeria bacterium (assembly GCA_017540385.1). Lineage (GTDB taxonomy): Bacteria > Verrucomicrobiota > Lentisphaeria > Victivallales > UBA1829 > UBA1732. Next base: position 4,982 of record JAFYBD010000009.1, on the reverse strand, counting down.
CTCGGAGAAGATCATCAGGATGTTGAAATCGCGCCTGTCGGCCCCGGCGGCGCGGGCGGCCGATGGAAGGATCAGAACTGCGAGGAACAGCAGGGAGAGCGTCAGACGGCGGAATTGCCGGATCCGGTTTTGCTTGCCGGAAGTGCCCGCCGACTTTTTCCTGAAGAAGAAACAGATGTTCATGGGGTAAACTCCTCAGTCCATGACCGTATTGTTGCTGGTGAACAGCGACATTCCCTCCGCGGAAACACGACAAATCCGCTTCGGAATTGCACGCCGTCATCCGATAACTTACAGCATAAAACCAGGATTGCAAGCAGAAAAATCGAAAAATGGTGTTTTTTTAGTGAAATCCTTGTATTTTTCTTTTGATGTGGTATAGTAGACAAATTGCCAAAATGCGGGACATAGTCCCGACCGCGCGTTCCGATCAGCGGAAACGAGGCGGAAACGAAATCGAACATCAACATCTGATTCCTGCCGGAGAGGGTCGTACCGCACGCGGAGGAATTCGGGAAACCCAGCCATGATCAATATGAAGCGTTCCCTGGTGTACAGCACCGGGACAGCCGCGGGGACAGGAGTCCTGGCCTGCCTCGGTGCGGTGTTTGCCGCGATGCGGACCGGCCTGACCGGTGGCGTCGCCGCGGCATGGGTGGCGGTCGTGACGGTCGGATTCACAGCCGCTGCATTCTGCGGCGCACTCTGCCTGTTTTTCCTGCACGAGGTGCGGCTCTTCTGGAAGATACGCGGATTCGCCCCGATCCGTTTTTCCGCCGTGGCGCGGGACGGACGGTTCCTCGTCCAATGCGTCGAGGCAGGCCTGCCGTTCCGTCACGAACTCAAATACGTCAACGAAATGCCCGCGCCGATCTACGAGGCTCTGCGCGAACGCATCGAAGAGACGTTCCAGACCCGGAAAGAGACCTCGCTCGACTACCGCGCGATGGGCAGGGTCCGCCATGCGATCTTCCGTTATCTGCCGGAGAATGAATTCGGCCACGAAGCCGTTTTCTGGGCGTCATGGGACATCACCGAGCTCGACAAGGCGCGGCGTGACCTGGAGACCTGGACGCGGAACGAAACGCTCCTGAACAAGTGCCTGGAACACCTGGTGCTGTCGACCTCGTTCGATCAGTTCGTCTGCGAGATGCTGAACGCCTGCGAATCCGTCGTCGGCAACCACACCGCGCTCTTCGTCCTGGACGACGCCGGGACGAACTACACCGCCGTCTTCGACCGTCCGGCGGCCACCAATCAGCCGTTCCGCAAGATCACGGTCGATCCTGCCGGGAGCCGGCCGTGCCTCCCGCTCGAACTTTGGAATCCCGCGCTGTCCCGCGGGGAAGACATCGTGATCGACGACACGGAGGACCTTCCCGAAGAATACGCCCCGCTCGGGCCGATTTTCGCCAGACACGGGCTGCTTTCGGTGGCGGCCGTTCCGATCCATCACGACGGCAAACTTCACGGCTGCCTGCAGGTGTCGTATCGCGGGGGGAAGCATGCGTTCAACTCGGCCGAGATCGGGCTCCTGCACGACATGTCCCGCCTGTATTCGCTGGCGCTCCAGCGGAGCGAACAGGAAGCGGAACTCACGCGGGAACGCCAGGCGAAGGACGGGATCATGAAGAACGAACAGCTGCTGAACCAGTGTCTCGAGACCCTGATGCGGCGCGGCAGCATGGAGCAGGCCCTCCAGCGTACGCTTGACATGCTGAGCATCCATTTCCGGCCGGACTACACGGTCGTGATGAAATACGATTTCCGGAGCGGCGAGGGGCGCGTCGTGTGCGACCGTCCGCTGGTCAGTTCGTACCCCTGCATCCGCGGCACCGTCACGCTGGACGGGCACGAGCCTGACGCGAAATGGCTCCGCCGCGAGGTCTTCGCCATCGAGGACACCTCCGCTCCGGGCGCGCTGGACGAGCTGGGCCTGTGGCGAAGCAACGTCGAACAGCTCAACATCAAGTCCTATTATATCTTCCGTCTTCGCGTGCTGGGGCAGCCCTTCGGGACGCTGTCGATGATCTATTCCTCGCGGAAGGTGAATCTCTCCCAGGACGATCTCCGGCTGCTGCAGTCCGTGACCGGGTTCATGGAGGTCGTGCTGGAGCGCTCCGTCGTCAACGCCCAGGTGCGCAGCGACCGCGACGCCGCGCTGGCCGCAGCCCGCGACAAGAGCACGTTCCTGGCCACCATGAGTCACGAGATACGCACGCCGCTGAACGCCGTGATCGGGTTCTCCGAGCTGCTTCAGAACGACGACATCCCGCCCGAGGAGCGAAAGGAATACCTCAAATCCGTGTTCTATTCCGGCAACTCCCTGCTGTCGCTCATCAACGACGTGCTCGACCTGTCGAAGATCGAAGCGGAGCGCATGCAGATCGTGCCGAAGCCGACCGACTTCAACGAGCTCATCCGCGAACTCCTCGCGGTCTTCCGCCAGCGCGCCGCAGAGAATCATATCGAGCTCCGCGCCGACTGTCCCGAACTGCCACTGCTGGTGATCGACCCCCAGCGCGTCCGCCAGATCCTCTACAACCTCGTGAGCAACGCCGTCAAATTCTCCGCGCACGGCAGCATCGACGTGAACGTCTCCTTCGCGCCCGGACCGTCGGGCGATTCCGGCACGCTGAGCGTGGCCGTGATCGACACCGGCTGCGGCATCCCGGAATCCCAGCAGGACCGCATCTTCAAACCGTTCATGCAGGTCGTGGGCGCACCGGTCCAGGCCGGTCTGTCGCGCGGGACCGGGCTCGGTCTCCCGATCTCGCGCAAGCTCGCCGAACGCATGGGCGGCTCCCTCACGCTGAAGAGCAAAACGGGCGAGGGCAGCTGCTTCACCGTTACGCTCCCGGACGTGAAATCCCAACCGCGCGCCGAGGCCGCGTCCGACGTTTCGCAGACTTCGTCCTGCGGCTACCGTCGCGACGTCCGGATCCTGCTGGTCGACGACGTGGCGCTGAACCTGCGCGTGCTTCAGAAGATGCTGGAACAGCTCGGGATCCGCGCCGATACGGCGTCTCTCCCCGGGATCGCGCTCGACTGCGCCGCGAAGTCGCCGTACGACATCGTGATGACGGACGTGTGGATGCCGGGTCAGAACGGCATGCAGCTGGCCGCCGAACTCCGCAAGCAGGCGGGAGGACGCCGGATCAAGATCTTCGCCGTGACCGCCGACGTGGACTTCATCAAGAGCCGCGACGCCGACAATTTCGACGGCTGCATCCTGAAACCGATCACGCGGAACAGCCTGAGCGAACTGCTCTGCCAGGCCGCTCCCGCGGAAAACCCGCCGGAACGGTAGCGCCGCGCGCTTCGACCGACCGTCCGATTCAACAGGAGAATCCGGGTATCCGTTATGAAACACAATCTGAAAACCATCCGCACCGTGCGGTTCGTCACGGTCGTCGGAATGATCCTGAACCTGGTGCTGGTCTTCGCGAAGGCCGCCGGCGGATGGTTCTTCCACAGTCAGGCGCTGCTTGCAGACGCCGTCCACAGTTTGTCCGACCTCGTGACCGACCTCGCGCTCATCCTCTGCGTGAAATACTGGTCGGCGCCCCCGGACAAATCCCATCCCTACGGCCACGAACGGATCGAGACGCTCGTGTCGGCGTTCATCGGCATCGCGCTGGCCGCCGTGGCCCTCGGTCTCGCGTGGGACGCGGTGGGGGCGCTGCGGCACGGTGCGGAGCGTCCGCCCGAGGGGTACGCCTTCGTGATCGCGATTTTCTCGATCGTCTCGAAAGAATGGCTGTTCCGCTGGACCCGGGCGAAAGCGCGCGAGATACGTTCGAGCGCGCTGGAGGCGAACGCCTGGCATCACCGGAGCGACGCCCTGAGCTCGATCCCGGCTGCCGTGGCCATCGCGGTGGCGTTCTTCTTCCCGAAACTCGATTTCGTGGACTCGCTGGGCGCGATCGCCGTGTCTTTCCTGATCCTCCATTCGGCGTGGAAGATCATCAAGCCCACGCTTCAGGAACTCTCCGAGGCCGGAGTTTCCCATGAGGACCAGGCGAAGATCTACCGTATGGCGGCGTCCCTGCCGGGCGTCCTCGGCGCTCATGCCCTCCGCACGCGCAACGCCGGAGGGGCCATCTGGGCCGACATCCACATCATCGTCGACCCGGACATGACCGTCCGGGAGGGGCACGAGCTCTCGCACAAGGTGCGCGATCTGCTGGTGGATTCCTCCGACCTGAACATCGCGGACGTGGTGGTGCACCTGGAGCCGCCCACGTCGTCGCGCATGAAAGCGATGACACAGCGGAGCATTCCGATCGTTCCTCCTCCCCGCGATCCCGGGGACACGACGGATTTTTGACTTTTTCTGTTGCAATTCGCGGAGTCTGTGCTATATTAGGTAATACGAGGTGAATGAATGGGAAAAGTCATGACAGCCGTGATCTATGTCCTGCTGGTGCTCGTCCTGATCGTGTCGGGCATCCTGGTGCTGCCCGCCTATCGGAAATACAAGCGCACCAAGCAGGAAGTGGTGAGCCTTCAGGCCGATCTGGACCGTGTGAAGGCCGAATACCTCACGCTCCAGCAGGAAGTCCATGACCTGCAGCACAACGCCTCCGCCGTGGAAAAAGTCGCCCGCGAACAATACCATCTCTGCCGCGACGGCGAAGTCATCTACATCTATTCCGAGTAATCGCATGGAGCGCAGGGCCTGCACCGAATCCGCCTCGGAACTCTTCTGCCGCATCCTGAGCATGCCCGACGGCGTGGTTCTGGTCCCGACCGAGACCGTGTACGGACTCGTCTGCGACGCCTCCCATGAGGCCGCCCGGGCGAAGATCTACGAGATGAAACGCCGCCCCGCCTCCAAACTCCTCACGCTGTTTTTCCACTCCGTCGAAGCCTCCGCCGCATCCCTGCCGGATATGCCGGACACTGCGAAACGCTTCGCCGCGGCATTCTGTCCCGGGGCGATCACGCTGGTGGTCCCGGACGGGGCGGGGTTTACCGGT
>JAFYBD010000079.1 GCA_017540385.1 Lentisphaeria bacterium | reverse complement strand
TGCTTCGGTCGATCTTTTTCATATTCTGAAATCCTTATGAATGCCATTCCGTTCGGGGGCATCGGTTCGCGTTTGGTGACGGTGATTTTGTGGATAAGGTAGTCGTCCTCGTACACGCCCGCGCAGGTGAGCGCGTCCAGTAAACTCTTCTGGGAGTTGTCGATGTCTCTCCTGCGGTTGTCGGGCGGGTAGAGGTCGAGCTCTACTTGAACGGGGCATTTGAATGTCGCATGCCCCGTTCGCCGTGCTATCGCCGTCACATTCTCCCGGTATTTCCGGCCATCACGGCTGATGAGGACGCGGGGACCGACGTGCCGGTAATAGTGGTTCAAACTCGGCGGCCACGGCAGTTCGAGCTCGACCGGCATCACATCCACGGCGGCTTGCTGGGGACGCGGACGCCCTGGAAGCTGACCGGAGCAGCGGGAGCCTGCTTCGGCTCCGGCCTGTAGTTAGCCTTGGGTTCGTATCCGCGGATGTCATTGGTGATCTCGCCGGTGTTCTTGTCCTTCCGGCAGTGGACCTTGATAACGAGGGGAAGGTTGTGGAGGTCTGCGGAATCGTTCGGGGTGAGGACGTTGACCGCTCGGCAGATGGCGGAGAGGTCGGCACGGGCCATGCGGACCGCTTCGGCGTTCTGGTTCTCAATGTTCAGGCGAGCCCAGAGCTTGCGTCCGGCATACTCGCCGTCCGTGATCTCGAATTCGAGCTGGAGGTAGCGGCCGGTTCCGGCTCTGGTTTCCTTCATCTCGGAGTCCGTGATGACGGCGATGTATTTCCCTGCGGGGATGGGATCGAACGCTTTGCTGGGTTCGACGTCGTTAGCGTTGAAGTTGATGATAGCCATGGTAAGATTTCCTTTCTTAGCACGCGCAGAATGCGGGCGTGAATTTCGGTTTGATGGGTTGCTTCGGGGTAGAAGGGCTGACGACAGCGGTTTTGGGCGGCGGGCAGTGCAGATGTTCGAAGTACACGAGCTTCGGCATGAAGTCGTCGTGAATGATCCTGCACTTCGTCCCTTTCGGGATCAGCCCGCCGCAGAAGTCGCAGAAGTGGTTGTGCTTCGCGACAGTGATGTGATCGGACATGGTGGTTCTCCTTTTATGAGGCCGCAGCCGCAAGAGCAACGGAATTTCCATACGCCTGGAGGAAGGCGTCCCAGCGAAGCGGAATCTCGTTCGGCAGGCTGAAACGGTTCTTCGCGAGGCAGGCCGGGCTTCCGTTCGTGCGGAGGATGCGTTCACCGCCGTCAGCCCCGATGGGGGCCGCAATGGCGCGGCTGTCGCCGTCCTTGGAGACGCGCAGGCGCTTCGCTGCGAACAGCACGGCGTCGACCCACTCGGAGATGAGGCTTGCGGCGTGTTTGTGCAGGCGGGGAGCGTAGCGGTCGTAGGCGATGTTCTCCGGGTCCTCGAAACGCTCGACCTTGGCGTGTGCGAGCAGGATGACCATCATGCCGCGTTTGTTCCGAAGGTCGTCGAGGAGCGCGAGGACTTTGCGCCAGTGAACGAGGGCATCCACATAGCCCTTGCCGTACCCGCCATCCGCCTTTTCGATGCTGCGGACGCCGAATTCCTTGCACACCTCGTCGAAGATGAGGCGTTCCAGCCAGTCGAGCGAATCGATGACGACGGTTCGGAAGTTGTGTTCCTCGTCGCGGAGGGCGGTCAGCTCGGCGATGACGTCGCCGACGCTCTGGGCGAGCGGGAACTTGCTGGTGTCGATCTCGCCGAGGCCGTCCTCGGTCTGGATGAAGACGGGGTCGGGAGCAGATGCCCCGAAGGTCGATTTGCCCACGCCTTCCTGACCGTATACCATGATGCGAGGCGGCTTGTTCTCGCGTCCGGTCTTGATGTTTTCAAGCATTCCCATAGAATGTTCCTTTTTGCGGATATGGATTCTCAGTTGTCTCTGACGACATTGACGGCGACCAGGAAGCTGACCGGGATACCGGCCTCGAAGACGGCCCAGAGTCTGAGGCGGCCATCGAGGAGAGTGCCGTCGTCGGAGATGACGATGGTCGTGCCATTCGTCTTCCAGAGACCGGACTTCATCTTCCCGGCGAACTCCTGGATTTTCTCCTCGTCGAGGTCGTCGCAATCGGGGTTCGTCCGAAGCATATCGACGGCCATGCCGGGAGTAATGCTGACGAGCTTGACGGAGATGTTTCCCGCATCGTTCGCGAGGACGTCACTTTCGGCGGTCTGAATCTTTTTCTGTTTTTTCATTGTCAGTCGTTTCCTTTCATTGTGAGCTTGTTGAGCTCGATTATGAGTGTGGCGCTGATTACTGTCAGCAGTTCTGCGGCTTCTTTTTTGGTGAGCTGGATACTCGGAGGCCGCTTCAGCTCGAATTCAATACGGCTTTTGGCAATCTTGCCGATGTCAAGCCCCAACGCTGCCAACCGTCCCTTTCTGAACTCATCTGCGTTCGAGTATTTGTCGGTCTTCACCTTTTCCATCGTGATGACATACGCCTTATTGATGGTGAGGTTGCCGGACTTGATGGCATCCTTGATTTCCTCCGGCGCATGAGCAAGAATCGAACGGATCTTCTCGACTCTGCTCCGCGAGGTTCCGAGGATCATGGCAGTACGGTCGGCGCTTTTCCCAAGGGCCGCGCGATCTTTCTGCGGTCCTTTCTTCTTCCGCTGATCGAGCGCGGAGATGCATTTCATCATTTCGGCCTCCGTCAGGTTGCGGCGGTTCCGTTGGGAACCGATAGCGTATTCCAGGGCGTC
>JAFYBD010000078.1 GCA_017540385.1 Lentisphaeria bacterium | reverse complement strand
GTGGGACTTGGTCACGCCGAACGACTTCTTCGCGTCGTATTCGAAATACGCCTGGGCGTACTTCGAGGTGTGGGCGTTGATGATGTTCACGGTGTTCTTGTTCGCACCGACCGTGCCGTCGGAGCCGAGCCCCCAGAACTTGCAGCACACGATGTGCTCGTCGTCGGGATAGAGAGGGGCTTCGACCGGGAGCGAACGGTGCGTCACGTCGTCCACGATGCCGATGGTAAAGCTGTTCATCGGGTTTTCGGCGGCGAGGTTGCGGAACACGGCTTCGATCTGCGCCGGATCGGTGTCCTTCGAGGAGAGGCCGTAGCGGCCGCCGTACACGGAGAACGCCGCCGGATGGTTCGCCTCGGCCAGCACGGAGCGGACGTCGAGGTACAGCGGATCGCCCGCCGCGCCCATCTCCTTGCAGCGGTCGAGCACGGCGATGCGTTTGACCGTGGCCGGGAGGGCGGCGAGGAAATGCTTCGCGGAGAACGGCCGGTACAGGTGGACCTGGAGGAACCCGGCCTTCATGCCGTGCGAATTCATCCAGTCGACGGTCTCGCGGACGGTACCGGAGACGGAGCCCATCGCGACCACGACGTATTCGGCGTCGGCGGCTCCGTAGTAGTCGAAGAGATGATACTGGCGACCGGTCACGGACGCGATCCTGTCCATGCAGGACTGCACGATGCCCGGGAGCGCGTCGTAGAACGGGTTGTTGGCCTCGCGGACCTGGAAGAACACGTCGGGGTTCTGCACGGTGGCGCGCAGGAGCGGATGCTCGGGATTAAGGGCGTGCGCGCGGAACGCCTCGAGGGCCTTTTTATCGACGAGCGGCGCGAGGTCGGCATAGTCGATGGGCTCGACCTTCGAGAGTTCGTGGGAGGTGCGGAATCCGTCGAAGAAATGCAGGAACGGGATGAGCCCCTCGATCGCGGCCAGATGCGCGACCGGAGCGAGGTCCATGACCTCCTGGGCGTTCGTGCTGGAGAGCATGGCGAACCCGGTCTGACGGCAGTTCATCACGTCGGAGTGGTCGCCGAAGATCGACAGGGCGTGCGTCCCGACCGTGCGGGAGGCCACGTGCAGGACGCCGGGGAGGCGTTCGCCGGAGATGCGGTGCATGACCGGGATCATGAGCATCAGGCCCTGGGAGGAGGTGAACGAGGTGGAAAGGGCGCCGGCTTCGAGGGAGCCGTGGACCGCGCCGATGGCGCCTGCCTCGGACTGCATTTCGACGAGGGTCACGGTCTGGCCGAACACGTTTTTCCGGCCTTTGGCGGACCATTCGTCGGTCTTTCCCGCCATCGGAGAGGACGGCGTGATCGGGTAAATGGCGGCGACCTCGGAGAAGGCGTACGCGGCATATGCGCACGCTTCGTTGCCGTCCATCGTGACAAACTTTCCGGCGGAACTCATCGGAACAAACCTCCTGTTCAGACTCTTGGATACTCACGGGGGGCACGGCGCACCCCGGGGACGGCGGGAAGACCGTCCGGGGGAAACGCCGGGCATTCGGGTCACTCGGCGACGATGCCGTCGACCTTCTTGATTTTAAGACGCTTCACGGCGTCCTCGCGCATTTTATACTTGAGGATCTTTCCGGCGGCGTTCATGGGGAACTCCTTGACGAAATCGACGTAGCGCGGGACCTTGTACTTGGCCATGTGGGACAGCACGTAGGACTTCATCTCGTCCTCGGTCATGGTCTCGCCTTCCTTCAGGATCACGCAGGCGACGATCTCCTCGCCGTACTGCTCGTCCGGGATGCCGATGACCTGCACGTCGGAGACTTTCGGATGCGTGTAGATGAACTCCTCGATCTCCTTCGGGTAGATGTTCTCTCCGCCGCGGATGATCATGTCCTTCAACCGTCCGGTGATGCGGAAATTGCCCTCGGGCGTGCGGAGCGCCAGGTCGCCGGTGTGAAGCCAGCCGTCGGCGTCGATCGCCGCGGCCGTCTCAAGCGGCATCTTGTAGTAGCCCTTCATGATGTTGTAGCCGCGCGCCAGGAATTCGCCCGGCACGTTGTCCGGCAGGTCCTTCCCTGTGGCGGGATCCACGATGCGGCACTCGATCTCCGGCATGGCGCAGCCCACGGTCTCCACGCGGACTTCCAGCGGGTCGTCGGTGCGGCTCATGGTGCAGCCGGGCGACGCTTCGGTCTGGCCGTACACGATCACGATCTCGGTCATGTTCATCTTGTTCACCACGTCCTGCATCACGGAGACGGGACACGGGGAACCGGCCATGATGCCGGTGCGCATGTAGGAGAAATCGGTCTTCGGGAAGTCCGGGTGCTCCAGCATGGCGATGAACATGGTCGGCACGCCGTGGAACGCCGTGATCTTCTCCTGGTTGATGCAAGCGAGGGCGGATTTCGGGGAGAAATACGGCAGCGGACACAGCGTGGTGCCGTGGGTCATGGACGCCGTCATCGCGAGCACCATGCCGAAGCAGTGGAACATGGGCACCTGGACCATCATGCGGTCGGCGGTGGAAAGGTCCATGCTGTCGCCGATGCACTTGCCGTTGTTCACGACATTGTAGTGGGTGAGCATC
>JAFYBD010000077.1 GCA_017540385.1 Lentisphaeria bacterium | reverse complement strand
GAAGCGCTGCAATTCAAAGGTGACAAGGTCTATACGGGGTGCAACTGGATGCTGGTTTACAGGAGCCTCGATCGGTACCACGCCGAACACGGGTGTTATCCTCCTCAGCAGGACATGAAATCCCTGCTGAAAACGCTGGGGCTGACCGACCATGATTTTGCCTGGAATGGTACAGCGAAATATCGGGCCAAGACCTTCTTCATGAATGTCAAATCCGCGGAATACCATGCTCCCTCGCAGAATTCCGGGTATCCGCACTTGACGCTCTCTTTCAGGAATCATCTTCTCGGGAAAATGATCACGTATGTCGTGCGAAATCCGGACAACATCGTGCACATGGTTGAAATCGACGCGGTAAGAAACGAGTGGAAAGTAAAACGCAATAAAGGCGAACCGTACCCATTCGCAAACGGCGTCCATTATGAGCCCTTGATCGGGGATGACCTCGACGAATCGCTCCTCCAATCTCTCAAAAAACAGGACGAAGCGATCTCCCTGATCCAAAGCCGAACCCAACTCCAAAACCAAACCGAACTCCAGCCTCAAACTGAACACCAGCCTGAAACTGAACACCAGCCCCCACCATCAGCAACACCATGAAAGGGCTGAAATGATGTCGAACACGAAAATGAGGCGAATGTTCGTTTGCCTCGCCGCCGTTTGCTTGAGCGTCCTGTTTTTTGCCGCGTGCGGCAGGGAAAACGCGAAAGATCTTTTGCAGAAAGGCAATGCCGCTTATAAGGCAAAGAATTATGAAACTGCGGTAAAGCATTACAAGAAAGCCGCCGAACAGGGCGACGCCATGGCACAGAATATGCTTGCCCTTTGCTACGATACCGGAGAAGGCGTCAAACAGGACTACGTTATGGCCGCGAATTGGTATCGCAATGCCGCCGAGCAGGGCAATGCCAGCGCCCAGTTGAATCTTGGCGCGTGTTATGCCGATGGTCATGGCGTTGGACAGGACTACGCCGAAGCCGTGAAATGGTACCGGAAGGCCGCGGATCAGAACCTCGCCGAGGCGCAATTCATACTCGGCGGCTGCTATGAGAGTGGAGAAGGCGTCGAACAGGACTACGCGCAGGCCGTGAAATGGTACCGGAAGGCCGCGGATCAGAACCTCGCCGAGGCGCAGTTGCATCTCGGTTCGTGCTATTTGTATGGCGCGGGGGTGAAGAAAGATGAAAAACAAGCAGTGAAACTATTCCAAATGTCTGCAAATCAGTCCAATGCGATGGCGCAGCTCGTGCTCGGCAACTGTTATTATAACGGATGGGGCGTCAAGAAGAACAATGCTGAAGCCGTGAAATGGTATCGGAAAGCCGCCGAGCAAGGCAATGAGCTTGCAATAGAGGCGCTCAAACGCCTCGGCGCGGAATGATCCCGGCCTGCAAACAGTAATGAACCTTCCCTGTCCGGCAGGCTCCGGGCAGGAAGTCAGCGGGAAAGACGGCGTATTCCCTTGTATTTCCGGCATTTCCCGCTTGATTATTTGCCCGGGGCGTGGTATAATAAAGTTGTGATTCCTCAAACCCTCCATCAGTAACAACGTGAAAGGGATGAAATGATGTTGAACACGAAAAACAAGCCTGAAGTCTGCGGAAAGAACGACGAGAAAACCACGGCTGGCTGCTCTAAGTGGCTGCTTTGGACCATCGTGATCGGGTTTGTTGGCATCTTTATGCTTTTATTTATGCTGCCGCCTTTTGGACAACCTTCGGAAAAAGGTTATTATATTGATTGCTCCTCAAAAGTCGCTCACATCGGGAGATTTATCGACTGGCTTGCGAAAGAGAGGAAAGAGGAGGAAAAAACGGATGAGTGTTCGGCGTGCGATCTGATTCGGGAGTATATGAACCAGTATGGCGACAACATAAAAGTGAATTTTAAATGCTCGAAAGACCATCAGGCATACCTGATCTTCCCCGTTTCTGCGGATATCGGTCTTTATGAGGAATCTGTTCAGCCGCCAGTCCCCGTCGCCATGTGCCATCCCGGCGTTCACGGAAAGTTCGGGACGCCCGTCCTCTACTCGGATGGGACCGTCAAGGCTTTATTCCAAAAAGAGGCGGAAGCGCTCATCGCGGGGCAGACGCTTCAGCCCGCGTTTGAAGCACGACCTGAGGAGGGTAAATGATCCTGGACCGGGAAAGTCATCCCAAAGCCCGCAAGCTCAGACGTATCATAGATGCGTGTCTTTCGCTCCTGATCGTGGCGGCTTGCGTGCTGATTCTCTGGTTCGTGCAAATCAAGGGAGAACCCGCAAACAAGGAAAAAGCGTTGCTTGCATCCTGTGCAAGTCAGCAGTCTTGTCTCTACAAAATGATGCAGGTGTATGCTATCGAACCGCAACCGGGATGGACCGTTGCCGATTGGTTTCAGGCGGCGCAGAAGGCCAAGCATGGGTCCGCCTCGCCTCTGCCCGAAGAAGAGTTTTTCTGCACGAAAAATAGGCAGCCGTATCTGATTTTTCCCGTACCCGCCTCAGTCCTGTTCACCGCGCCTGACCCGCCTGTTCCGGTCCTCATGTGCTCGCCCGGTGCGCATGGCGGATACGGCACAAACATCCTGTATTCCGACGGAACTATCGTCCCCGTAAGCCGGGAAGAGGCAGAGAAACTCGTTTCCGAGTATTCGCCTGAACAGATCGGAATCAAAAGCCCCGAGGATAAACAAGAATCGGCTCCGGGCCATGTCGAGGCTCAGACAGAGCTCAAACGCCTCGGCGCGGAATGATCCCGGCCTGCAAACAGTAATGAACCTTCCCTGTCCGGCAGGCTCCGGGCAGGAAGTCGGCGGGTGAGCCGGTCAATGATTCCCGACGTTTCCCTTGCATTTCCGGCGTTTCCCGCTTGATTATTTGCTTGGAGGGTGGTATAATAAAAAGACTTTTCCCGCCGGAGAAAACTGCATGAGAACGCTCCCGACCACCTCGAAACTGCTGAAAACGCTGGCGCTGGCGGCATTGCTCGCGCCGTTCGCGTGCGTGGCGGCCGAGGCGGAAAAGGGCGCGCCGGAACCCGATCCATCCGCAAAAACATGATTTTTTTATTTTTATAAAGAAAACGGACTTGAAAAAACGGAATTGTCGGCTATATTGGAATTAAATTCCAAATTAGACGAGGTTTTGAGCTATGTACATAACGCGACACTTGACCGAGGTGATTCAAGCCGGGAGCAGGTTTTTTCCGGCAATTCTGCTGACAGGCCCCAGACAGGTCGGGAAAACTACGCTCCTGAGGCGGTTGGCGGAACCCGGAAGAAAGTATGTGACGCTGGATGATTCCAACCTGCGCCTGCTGGCGAAGGAAGACCCGCGCGCCTTCATCGAAAGGTTTTCTCCTCCAGTGCTGATCGATGAAATCCAGTACGTTCCCGAACTCCTGAATTTTATCAAGATTGTCATAGATGAACAGCGTTTCCGGTCTCCGGGTGAAGCAAAGGGCATGTACTGGCTTACCGGGTCGCAACGGTTCCCGCTCATGAAGGGGGTATCGGAATCTCTGGCCGGACGAATCGGCGTATTCGAACTCTCCGGGCTTTCACAGACCGAGCTTGCCGGAGAACCGAATGTCCCGTTCATTCCCGACAAGCATTTCCGCACATCGGCCGGCCGGTTCGATACCGAGGAACTCTTCCGCCGGATTTGGCGGGGTTGTTATCCCGAAGTCCTGAATGCCACGCCGCAGGAACGCGAATTCTTCTATTCGAGCTATATCAACACATACCTGGAACGGGACATCCGGAATCTGACGAAGGTTCACGATCTCGACAAGTTTTACAAGTTCCTTTGTTCCTGTGCAGCCAGGACGGCACAGCTGCTCAACAACAGCGAACTTGCACGGGACGCGGGGATCGACGTCAAAACGGCGGAGAGCTGGCTGAGTATTCTCACATCATCGCGTATCGCCTATCTGCTTCCGCCGTATGCAAGCAGCCTGACCACAAGACTGATAAAAACGCCGAAACTCTATATGCTTGACACCGGGCTGTGCTCCTATCTGACCCGCTGGCCGACGCCGGAAACACTGGAATCAGGCGCGATGAACGGGTGCATCTTCGAGACATGGTGTGTTTCCGAAATCCTGAAAAGCTACTGGAACGCCGGAACGGAGCGTCCGACATTGTACTTCTATCGGGATAAGGACCAAAGGGAAATCGACCTCCTGATCGAAAGCGGAAATGAGTTTTATCCCGTTGAGTTCAAAAAGTCATCAACGCCAAAAAAAGACGATGTCCGTCACTTCAGCGTATTGGAACGTCTGAATCTCAAAACCGGAAAAGGTGTACTGGTATGTACCTGCCCGGAGATCGAACCTTTGCCGGGAAAAAACGTGGATTGCATTCCTGTATCGCTTATCTGAATACCATCGAAGGGATGAAATGATGTCGAACATAAAAACCATCCGAACCTCTTTCTTTGCTGTCATCGCGGTCTTCCTGATCGCTGCATTGTTCGCCGGATGCGAAACGACGAAAGAGATCAACGAAGATTATCTTGTCCTTTCCAGCATGGCGATCATTCCGAATGAAGAAGAGCGCGGCATGCTGACGCTGAAAATCAAGGGAGACTATGCCGAAAGCGCCTGGGGGATCAAGAGCATCGAACAGGAAACGGTCGGCAATGCGATCGTTCTGACCGGAACTCTGGTATTGGAAGGACAGGGCGCATTCGAATATGAAGTCAAAATTCCTCCGCAAGTCGATGTCGTGAAGTTCAATCAACGGGTATTGTGGACACGGAAACCGTAAAACAGGCTTTCCACTTTGGAGTAATCCGCATGAAAACGTTCCAACTCCCCTCGAAACTGCTGAAAACGCTGGCGCTGACGGCATTGCTCGCGCCGTGCATGTGCGGCGGAGACGACGCGCCCGTGTGGCGGGAACCCGTGATGATCCGTCGGGGCGAAAATGAACTCCAGCTCCTCACGCCGGAGCAGACGGCCGAACTGGAGCGGAAGCGCCGCGAAGCCGAGGCTGTTCCGCCCGAAAAGGAGGTCCCGCCGGTCTGGATCGGGGACTGCTGCTACTACGCCGACGGCAGCTATTACCATCAGGACGGCGTGTACTGGCTGGCCGACCTGAAGACGCATTATGTGTATGCCGAGGAGTGCTGGCACCTGGCGAACGGCGGCATCCTGACCGACACCGGGGTCTATTTCCCGCCGATGGCCGCGCCCGACGGCCTGCTCGGGCTGCCGTGGCGGCTGGCGGCCGTGATGACGTCGCTGGCCGCAGGCCCGCCTCGGAATCCGGGCAAACCTCCGGCGGAACCCGTCCGCGAGGTCACAGAAGCTCGTTCGTCTTCGGGTCGATGAGGCGGAATTCCTCGACGTGGATGGCCGGGTCGGCCCGGAACTCCAGGTCCTTGCCGTATTTGCTCTCCATTTCGTAGAGGATCTTCGCGTCGTTGTTTTTGAGGCGCGCGAGCACCGCCGGATTCAGGATCACGCGGACGGTGGCGGCCTTCTTCGAACGGTTCCGCTGTTTCAGGACCTCGAGCAGACGGCGCTGGATTTCCACGCTCATGCTGATGGCGGATTTCACATGGCCGGAGCCGCCGCAGTAGGGGCACGGATCGAACAGCGAATCCTGCACGCTCTCGCTCTCGCGCTGGCGCGTCATCTCCATAAGCCCGAATTTGCTGATGGGCAGGATTTTCGTGCGCGCCCGGTCGAGGTCGGCGAGCTTGTTCATGGTGCGGTTCACCTGTTCGCGGTCGGAGCTGTTCGCCATGTCGATGAAGTCGATGACGATCTGCCCGCCGATGTTGCGGAGCCTCAACTGGCGCGCGATTTCGTTCGCGGCTTCGAGGTTGGTGTTCAGGATGAGTTCGCGCTGGGCCTTTCCGGCCTTGGATTTGCCGGTATTGATGTCGATGGCGACCAGCGCTTCGGTCTCGTCGATGCACAGGTAGCCGCCACCGGGGAGGTTCACGATGCGGTTGTAGATTTCCGCCACCTGCGGCGTGACTTTGTACCGGTCGAAGATGGATTCGGCGCGCTTGTGACGCGTGATCTGCGTGTTGAAGTCGTTCCCGACGAACTTGTCGAGCGCGGCCACGAGGAAGTCGTACTTCTCCTTGTCGTCGACCACGATCTCGTCGATGTCGTCGGTCAGCAGGTCGCGCACGGTGCGTTCCAGCAGATCGGGTTCGGCGTAGACGAGCGCGGGCGCGCGCGGCTTCAGCAGGGCGTTGTCGACCTTCTGCCACAGTTCCAGCAGCATTTCCAGGTCGCGCTGGAAGAACACGGCCTTGCGGTGTTCGCCCACGGTCCGGCAGATGAGTCCCATGCCCTCCGGGAGCTTCAGGCCCAGCAGGATTTTGCGAAGTCTGTCGCGTTCCTTGCGGTCCTCGATGCGGGAGGAGAGGCCGATGTGCTTGGAGTAGGGCAGCAGGACCAGGTAACGCCCCGGGATCGTGATGTTCGTCGTCACGCGGGCGCCCTTGGTGCCGATGGGGCCCTTGGTGACCTGGACGAGGAGTTCGGAGCCTGCGGGGAAGACCCTCGGGATGTCCTCGATGGTCATCTTTCCGGTATGGATCTTCTCCTCCATTTCCTTCAGCCGTTTGGCGCGGTCGCCGCCGGTGACGAGGCTGCGGAACTTCTCGCTGAGGAGGGAGATGATGCGTTTTTTCTTCTTCGGGGAAGCGTCGGCGGCTTTGGCGCGTTCGCGTTCCTCTCCGATCTTTTTGATGTTGTCGAGGATGTCGTAGGAGGCCGGGAGCATGTCGCGGAAGTGCATGAAGGCGTTCTTCTCCGCGCCGATGTCGACGAAGCAGGCTTCGAGGCCCGGCTCGATGCGTGTGATCTTGCCGAGGTAGATGGACCCGGCGACGATGTCATCCCCCTTGCGTTCGATCTGGTAGTCCTCGAGGTGTCCGTTGATGAGCAGGGCGGACCGGGTCTCCAGTTCCTCGCAGTTCAGGATGATTTGTTTCTTTTCTTGAGGCATGAGTACGGATGGACTTTCATTGGTTTGGCTGGCGTTCGGGGGTTCCGTCCAGCAGCAGGTCGCCTGCGGAGAGGTGTGCGCCATTCAGGAAATCGGCGACGGACATTTCCTTTTTTCCTTCGGGCACGATGCGGTCGAGCAGCAGGGAACCGGAGCCGCAGGACACCATGATCCTGTTGTCGGCGAATGCAGTGATTTTCCCCGGGACCGCCCCCGGCGCCTTGAAGGACGTAGCGGACGCTTTCGTGATTTTGACCGAGATGATCCTGCCGCGGATTGCCACGCGGAACGCCATCGACGGCCAGTTATGGTAAGCCCTCACCTTTCGTTCCAGGACGGCTGCGTCTTCGTTCCACGACACGAATCCGTCGGATTTGCGGATCTTGACCGCCAGGGAAACACCTTCCTCCGGCTGTGGCCGGGGCTCGATTTCGCCCCGGGCGATGCGGCCGATGCAGGCGCAGATGCGCTGTCCGGCCATGACGGAGAGTTCCTTTTCCAGTTCTCCTGCGGTCATTTGCGGGTTGACCGGCATACGGTGCATCTCGTAGATCGGCCCCGTATCCAGACCCCGCTCCATCCGCATGAATGTCACTCCCGTGACTTCGTCTCCGTTCAATACGCAGGTGGTGATGGGCGACGCCCCGCGGTATCTCGGGAGAAGGGACGCATGGACGTTCAGGCAGCCCAGCGGCGGCAGGTTCAGCACCGGTTCCCGCAGGATCTGTCCGAACGACACCACCACGATCATGTCCGGCTTCAGCGTCTCCAGATGCGCCAGAAATTCCGGCGTGTTCACGGACTGGACGCGTTCGCAGGGGATCCCCGCGGCATCGGCGTGACGCCCCAGAGGCGTAGGCGTGAGCACGCGCTTCCGCCCTGCCGCCCGGTCGGGCTGGGTCACTGCGGCGGCCAGCGTAAGGTCCGGACTGCCTGCCAGGGCGTCCAGGATCGGGACGGCGAAAATGCCTGCTCCCATGAATACGATGCGCGGTTGAGATGTCATGGTCTTGATGTAAGGTCCGAAAAATGTTAAACTTTAATATATCATAGAAACCTTACGATTTCAACTTGTTTTCCCGAAAAAAAGCAAAATCCGCGGAAAAATGACCCGTAAACATGCGAAACGGAGCCTCTCGGATGTACGCTCTTTCGAGGCGGAGGTGCGCGGGAAACGCGGAGAGATGAGGAAAATGGGGAGAAAAACGCCGGCTCAGAGGGCTTCCAGAGCCCGGGCGAGGGCGATCTGAGTCCGCGTACGGTCGAGGTTGTGACCCGGGCGGGACGTCTTGAAATACCGGTCGCCGTCGAGGTAGTCGGAGAGGAACCGCACAGCGAGTTCGAACGTGATGACGGCGCCCGCCATCGGCATGAGCTTGAGTTCCTGTTCGGTCAGGTAGCCGCCGAAACCCTCCTCGAATCCCTCCGCGCTGGCCTGATACATGTCGCGCCGCGCCGTGAGCCCGCCGGGTATGCCAGCGTCCTCCCGCGCGGGATTCGCAGCCACGCGCACCAGGTCGCCGAAATCGTACAGCGCATACCCCGGCATCACGGTGTCGAGGTCCACGATGCAGACGCCTTCGCCGGTCGCGTCGTCCAGCATCACGTTGTTGATCTTCGTGTCGTTGTGCGTGATGCGCTCCGGGATCGCGCCCGACGCCGCGGCGTCCGTGATGAGCGGCGCGAGGTGTTTCATCGCGCGGAGTTCGGCGAGTTCCCGCCCGGTCGAGGCTGCCCGGCGGAAGGGATCCTCCTCCGCGAGCTTTTCGAGCGTGCGGAACCGCGCCGGAGTGTCGTGGAACCCCGGGATCGTCTCGTGCAGTCTCGGGGGCGGCAGGTCGGAGAGGTCGCGGGCGAAACGCGCGAACGCGAACGCCGCGGTCCGGGCCTGTTCGAGCGTCTGCACGGCGTCGATCGTGTGCGCACCCTCGATCATGCGGTAACACCGCCAGCAGGCCCCCTCGGCGTCGAGATGGTACGGCCGGGCGTCCTTCGCCGGGACCACGGTCATCACGCGCCGGGCGGCGTCCGGCAGGATCGCGTATTTCTCGCGCAGATGCCTGGTCACGCGGACGATGTTGTCCATGACCCCGGCGGGGTTCGGGAAGACGCGCGGGTTCACCCGCTGCAGAACGAACCGCACGGCCGCGTCGGATGCCGGTTTCGCGACCGTGAGGGCGAAGGTGTCGTTGATGTGCCCGCTGCCGAACGCTTTGGCCGAGACCGGGGTTCCGCCGAGCTCGAAGCCGGCGGCCTGTTCCAGTGCTGTGCGGTCGGTGACGGGCTGCATGGTCGTGTCCGTGTCGTCAGGCGGGGAAGAGCGGCGAGGGATACACGCCGGAGTTCACGAGTTCGGCGATCCCGGCCTGCACGCGCGGCTTGTCCTCGCGGTAGGTCACGCCCAGCCAGGAGTCGCGGCTCTTCAGGATGGAGACCGTGGCCTCGGAGGCGTCGATCATGTCGGCGACCGCCGCGGGGAGATAGAACTCCGATTTGAGCTCGTTGCCGCGTTCGCGCAGGAACGATTCGAAGCGCGTGCGGAGACCGTCGAAGACCGAGGGCATGAACCCCCAGAAGTTCATGGAGACGATCTCGTCGCCGCTGAACGCGAGCTTGGCACCGTTCTCGTCGGCCGCGACCGCGCCGTTCGCTCCGTCGGGCTCGATTTTGGTGCGTTCGACCACCTCGCGCAGCGTTCCGTCGGGGTTGGCTGCGCAGACGCCGCGTGAAACGGAGCCGAACTTCGACAGGGTGTTCCGCAGGGCGTATCCGACCATGAAGTGTCGCTTCGGGTCGGTGTTGTCGTTCAGGGCGGCTCCGAGCTGGACGAACCCGCTCCGGCCGTAGAAATCGTCGGCGTTGATGGCCGCGAAGGGGCCGTTGATCTTGTCGGCGGCGCAGAGCACGGCGTGGCCGGTACCCCACGGTTTCTGCCGTCCTTCGGGGATCGCGTGTCCGGCGGGGAGGGCGTCGAGCTGCTGGAACGCGTATTCCACGGCGACGCGTTTCTCCCACTTCGCGCCGACAGCCTCGCGGAACGCCTGTTCGATGTCGCGCCGGATCACGAAGACGACCTTGTTGAACCCGCCCTGCATGGCGTCGTGGATGGAATAGTCGAGGATGATCTCGCCGTTGGGGCCGACGGGGTCGATCTGCTTGAGTCCGCCGTAACGGCTGCCCATTCCGGCCGCCAGGACTGCGAGTGTGGTTTCTTTCATTGGGATGCTCCTGTTATGATGAGGTTGAGTAAGTTCATTTTCCGGGGATCGGCGCGAGCGTTGCGGCCGCGATGGCCTGCCCGTGCCTGCGGAGGGAATCGTCCGGGACGGAGACGTTCACGTCGAGCTCGGGGAAGACTTCCCCGAGGATGCGGTTCGCTTCGCGGCAGATGAGGTCGCCGCCGACGCCGCTCGTGACGCGTCCCATCACGACGACCGTGCCGAGTCCGGGGTAGAATTCGCGGAACCCTGCGACCGCGTAGCCGAACGCCGTTCCGATGCTGCGAAAGACGTTCAGCGCGGATTCGTTGCCCGCCGAGGCGAGTTCCTGCACGCGGACGAGCAGTTCGGGGAGCGGCGTCCCGGCCGGGAACGTGAGCCCGGCGGCGTTCGCGAGCCGCGCCGCGCCCTGCTGCGAGAAATAGTTCACGCCGCAGCCGACGTCCCCGCTCCATTCGTCGACCGGGGCGGACGGTGAGAAATCGACCGGCACGAACGCGAGTTCGTTGAGCCGCCCCGTGATGAATCCGGCCGGGTTCACGTAGCCCCCGGCCATGCTGCTTCCGAACGACACGCCCAGGACGCTGTTCCGGCCGAGCTGGATCGAGGCCGCGAGCGCGGCTGCTTCGCCGTCGTTCACGACCGCGAACGGCACGCCGCCCCAGTCGTCGCGGATGCGCTCGAAGATCGGTGCCGCTTCCGCCTCGAAACGTTCCGCAGGGACGCTGCGGAAAAGCGACGCCAGGCGCACGCGGTTTTTGATGTAGACGCCGGCCGCGCTCCCCCCGATCGCGTCGATGCGCGGCAGATGCGCCGCCGCCCGGCGGATGGAGTCGTTGATCTCCGCCCGGTGCCACGCCGGATCGGCCATGGCGGAGGGGTTCCACGGGACCTCCTCGGAGAACACCAGTTCGCCGTCGATCACGGCGGCGCATTTGCGGTCGCTCGCGCCGAGGTCGAATCCGATGCGGCATCCCTCGGAATGTCGCCCCAGGCCGTTTAAGGGCTCAGCCGATTCCGGTGCGTCGTCATAGGAAACCGAAGTCACAGCGAGGGGCGTTTCGTAGATTCTGCCCATGCACGCCGCGTCGAACGCCCGTGCCCCGCCCGGCGCGTAAATCGCGGCGAGGCCTTTCGCGAGTTCATCCGAACCCGCCACGACGATCCGGCTTCCGCCCCCGATCCACAACAGCATCTTCACCAGGCGTTCCGCGTGACGCAGATTCGCTTCCGCTTCGTTCGCCGACGGTGAACCGAACACGACCGTTTCCGCGGAGACGGCCTGTCCGTCGGGCGTGACTGCGGCGAGTTTCACGGGCACGGCCCTGCCGGATGCGCGGACCTCGGCCCGGAACGCGCGGATTTCGAGCACGGCCGGACGGTATCCGGGTTCCAGACACGGCGTCGGCGCACTGTTCGCGCTCGTTTTTTCGGGTGTGATTCCGGACATGGTGAAGGTCTCGCTGTTTAGCGTGGTGCCGGGGTTTGCCGACGGTGGCGCGTCCGGGCTCCGCGCGTTCTTGTTTCCTGAGGGTATCTCTAAAAATTCGATCGGATGGATTTTCAGCGAATGGGCAAAAAGACCAATGCAGGAAGATTTGAGCGTGGCTACCTGAAGGTAACCACCGAAAATCTTACCAGTTGGACTT
>JAFYBD010000076.1 GCA_017540385.1 Lentisphaeria bacterium | reverse complement strand
TTCCAGTCGGTCCAGTACCTGAACGAATCGTTGCTGAACTCCGCGCAGTTCTGAGCTGCCGGATCTTCCGGCGACAAACCATAAGGGTATCTCTAAAAATTCGATCGGATGGATTTTCAGCGAATGGGCAAACAGGCCAATGCAGGGAGATTTGAGCGTGGCTACCTGAAGGTAACCACCGATAATCTTACCAGTTGGACTTGCTCCAGACGCGAAAAGCCGCCGAAAACCAATTTTTAGAGGTGCACATAAAAGGGAGGAAACATTTCAAAACGACAGAATCATGTCGTTTTGTAATGTTGTATCAAAGAAAAGTTGATGAAGCAATGATTTGAAAAAGATGAAATCAATATAACTTATGTTTTGAAATAGATGTAGTTTTGAAAAACAAAGCTGATGAAATGGAATGTTTGGCGGTTTTGGAATTATGTCCATGCCGGAATACCGCGACATAAAAATAAGACTGGAAGGAAATTATAGATTGTTTTATTATTTGTTCTGATTCACGAATGAACAGGATTTAAAGACAAAAGGAAATATGAGAAATATTGTTGAATAAAAACGATTTGCCGAGATAACCGTCAAAACATGACGGTCATTTCGATACTATTTTGATTTTCAATGGATTGTCATTTGACGGACAGACCGTCATTTCCGTCCGTCATTTTGTCAATCTACTGAATATCAATCATCTGTCTCGTGTGACGGAATATCGGTCAATCCGTCATCCGTGACGAGTTTGATTTCGTCGAACGCCTTCTGGACAGCCTCTTCCATATTCGGAATTTTCGATTCCTCGAATTCGATAAAATGGAGTTTGGCATGGATGACCGGAGACGGCGGAGCAAACACCGTGCAGCTGTCGGCCATAGGCTCTATTGAAATCGGGAATGTGCCGATGTCTTCGGCGCGGGCGATCGTCTCGAGTTTATCCATTCCACACAACGGACGCACGATCAGATCGGGCACGGCGCGGTCGATGACGGACATATTGACGACCGTCTGACTGGCCACCTGACCGATCGCCTCGCCGGTCACGATTCCGTAGAGGTGACATTTTTTGCAGAGTTTGGAGGCGATCCGCATCATCATCCTGCGGTACAGGACAGTGCGGAATTTCGGATCGCAGTTGTCCCGAATCAGTTTCTGAACTTCGGAAAGATTGCAGGCATAGAGTACGCCGTGCGGCTGGAACCTGTTGATGATCTTCGCGATACGCCAGACTTTCTGGACGGATTCAAGCGGCGTATAGGGATAACTGTGGAACGTGAGGAAGTCCATCCGGCAGCCGCGTTTCATGGCCATCGTGCAGGCGACAGGAGAGTCGATCCCGCCGGAAAGCATCCCGAGGAGCGGGGAATTGGAACCGACCGGGAGTCCTCCGCGTGCTTTGACGGTTTCCAGGAATATCGTGGAATTCTTTTCGCGGATTTCGACGCCGATGGAAATGTCGGGATTCATCAAATCGACCTGGACCTTGTTTTCTCCGTACATCTCCTCGATCATCGTGGCGACTTCTATCTCGATCTCTTTGGAACGCAATGGAAAACTCTTGTCGGAGCGTCTCGCCCGGGTGCGGAATTTCACCGGACGGCCGAGATTGATATACTGTTCAAACAGCGGTTTTACGGTGTTTCTGATATGATCCAGAACGGCTTCCAGAGTCCGCTCTCCCTCAATACAGAACGAAAATGAATCCAGCCCGAAGCAGTCCTGAAGCCTTTCCTTCAGATAAGCCTCTTCTTCCTCCGAAAAATCCGCAAATTCATTTTTATGAATGAAAATACGGCCTCTTGTTTTGACAAAATTCAGCCCGGAGACACGCTCTTTCGTCATACGCTTCATATTGCGTATCAACGCATTTTCAAACATACTGCGGTTGTTGCCCTTGGTCGCGATTTCGTTGTACCGGCAGATTATGGAATTGTAAGGCATAGTGAGTTTTTCTCCTGTCAGACGGCGCGTCCGGCCGTGACATTGATGATTTGGGAACCCTGCGTGAGGGGATTGTCGGGAATTTCCGTGAACGAACAGAATATCTGTTTCGCGGAAGAAATTTTATGATAGAACGCTTCCTGCGTTTTTTTATCTAAATCTCCTGTTGCGTCATCGACGATGACGACGGTATTATCCTTTGACATGGAATAATTTTTAACAATATCGAATTCCGCTTCCTTCAGCGCGAACGACACGGCGCGGCACTGTCCGCGCGATCCGTAAAGTTTCAGTGATTTTCCGTCGCAGTTGAAATCGAAATCGTCGAGATGAGGACCAGTTGTCGTATATCCGTTCAATCTGTCTTTATTCAGATTCCGATCAAGTTTTTCCTCGAAGATTTTCGGATCAGCGAGCTCGTGGATCGTCTTCATTTTCAGCTGCATGTCGGCCAGTTCCGGCTTCAGTTCGGACAATGCGTTTCGCATGAAATCGGACAGGATCCGCAGATGCAGTTCGCGTGCCCGAATGATCTCGGAACCGTATTTCGCCAGCGACGGATGATAAGATCTGATGACGTCGTCGTTCGCTTCCTTCATCCTGAGCAGACAATTCCGGTTTTTGACCCCGTTGTAGTACGTCTGAAGCGCCGTGAAATATCCTCGGTCGAGCATAGAAATGAACATGTCGAGAAATTTCCGCCTGACCTGGGAACGTCCCGTGATGATCTCGGGATCGTCCGGCAGAAACGTGACCGTATGAAATGCTCCGGCGAACTCGCTGGCCTTCGAAACATGTTTGCCGTCAATGGCGAGTTTTCGGGTTTCGCCGAGCTCAATCCCGAGCTGACGCGACCAGTCGCGGAACGATACGGAAGCACCGAGTATTGCGAATGGACAATGAAGTCGTACCATTTCCGAGGTGCGCGAAGTTCGAAACGACCTCAGATTGGCCAGATAAAACAAAGCTTCCAGCAGGCTGGTCTTTCCCTGGCCGTTCGATCCGCAGAGAAAAACCGACGGAGCTTCGAACCGGAGCGAAACCGATTCGAAGAGCCGGAAATTCTGCAGAACGAGCGAATTGACCATAAAATGAAGCGAAACAAAGCTTTCTTAGCAAACATAAATATGTAGACATTCACGCCGGAACCCGACTATGTCGAGCTCACGGCGGAACGCCTCACATCATGACTGATCGCACTTCAGACGTTGTTGTCCGTTATTTGTTCCTCATCGGCATGATGACATAGAGGAAACCGTCGCCGCTCTCGATGGCGATCGGGCTCATCACGTCGTTGACCTTGATGAAGACGTTGTCGGCCTGAATATGTTTGAAGGGATCGAGGAAGTAGTTCGAGTTGAACGAAGCGGACATCTCCTCGCCGTCGTACTGGATCGGCACACTCTCGCGGCCTTCGCCGATGTTGCTGTTCGTTTCGAAGAGCAGATTGTCCTTTTTGAACGTGAGGAAGACTTTCGGAGAACCGCTTTCCGCGAGGGTCACGCAGATGAGTTCGAGCGCATAGATCACGCTCTCGCAGGAGACGGAGACAGTCTGCTTGAACGAGGGCGGAATGACCTGGCGGTAGTTCGGATAGTTGCCTTCGATGAGCTTGGAGGTGATGACCGATGCGCCGACCTGGAACACGACCTGATTTTCGGCAATGCGGATTTCGACATCGCCTTCCTTTTCGAGGAGGCGTTTGAGCTCGACAGCGGCTTTCTGCGTCACGATGATGTCGCCCTCGGAACCCTCGGGCAGCTCCTCGAAGACTTTTTCGCAGAGCGCAAGGCGTTTGCCGTCTGTGGCAACCGCGGTGAACTTGTTGTCGCGGACGGAGAAGAGGATGCCCTGCAGGACTTTTCTGGAGTCTTCGAGGCTGGCTGCGTAGGAGATGCGCTCGATGATGACGGCCATGTCGGCCTGTTTCATGGAGAAGGAACGCACGAATTCGACTTTGTCCTTCTTCGGATAATCGGCGGGATTGAGGCCGAGGAGCATGATCGAAGCCGTACCGCATTTGATGTTCGAGTGGAAATTGTCCCCGCTCTCGATCTCGATGAACTCGCCGCGGAACTTGGAGACGAGCGTGAGCATCTTCTTTGCCGGAAGCGTGGTCTCGCCTGCTTCGATGACCTCGGCGTCGACCTCGGTCTCCATGCGGATTTCGAGATCGGTGCCTGTGAGTTTGAGCTTGCCGTCGGCGGCTTCAAAGAGAATATTGGAAAGCACGGGGAGCGTGTTGCGGTTGTTCACGATATTGCTGACCCTTTGCAGGGCTTTCAGCATGGTGTCTTTTGCGATCTTGATTTTCATTTGGGGCAGACCTCCGATCTGGAACGGGAGCGATTCGGGCTTCCGTTTTGAGTTATTGAACTGGTTTCTAAAGAAAAAAGAATCGAGATTTGGATTTTGTATTAGGAGTAGGGGATGTCGACAGTGTCAACAACCGTCCTTTCCCGCTTCAAACACTTTTTTTCGAACTTGTTGACAAACTGGTTTGACTTTGTACGAAAACGGTGTTCTATTAACAGTATGGATATTTGATTCAACCCTATTGGCAGGTGACGAACATGGATATGAACAACAATGTCAAGAAGCACATGGACGACCTTTTCCGGCGGTGTCCCGATCTCCGGGGCATGGAGGAAAAAATCCATACCTTATATTTTAACCTTGAAACCGTATTTTTCAAGAACAAAACGTTATTTCTTTGTGGAAATGGTGGAAGTTGTTCAGACGCAGAGCATTTTATTGCCGAGCTCGGAAAGGGGTTCCTGAGTCGCAGGAAGGTACCGGCCGAACTTGCCGACGCTCTGGAAGCGGCTTATCCCGGGGAACACTACGCGGACCGCATCCAGCGCGGATTCCGCGCCATCTCGCTGAATGGCCATCCTTCGCTCGCTTCGGCGTACACCAACGACGTCGATCCGCTCATGACCTATGCTCAGCAGCTGTATATCTTCGGCACGCCCGGCGATGCGGTGCTCGGCTTCACGACGTCCGGCAATGCGAAGAACATCCTGAACCTCTTCAAGGTGGCGCGCGTGCTGGGGATCTCCACCTACCTCATGACCGGTAACAACGAAGAGGGGCTGTGCAGAAAATACGCGGATTTCATACTGGACGTTCCCGCCCGTGAAGCGTGGCGCGTTCAGGAATACCATCTTCCGATCTATCACACGCTGGCCATGATGCTCGAGGAGAGATTCTATGGCGCAGGAGAATGAACTCAAACACGTCGCCGTCATACTGGACGGCAACGGACGCTGGGCCAAACAGCACGGGGTCGAACGCCGCGAAGGCCATCTGGCCGGAGCAAACCGTGTGGTCGACTTCATGAACTATATCTCGCGTTACGAGTCGATCCGCTACGTCACGCTGTATGCGTTCAGCACGGAGAACTGGAAGCGGTCCAAGGACGAGGTGGACGCCCTGATGAACATCCTCGCGAAATTCCTCGACGACAATCTAGAGGTCCTGCTCAGGGAAAAAGTGCGTCTCCTCACTGCCGGCGATATTACCGCTCTGCCGGAAGCGTGCCGGGTGAGATTGGAGAAAGTCAAACGCGAAACCGCGAAATCGTTTACCCGCACGTTCATCCTCGCCCTGAACTACGGTTCGCGCCGCGAGATCACCGACGCCGTGAAATCCATTGCGGCCGAAGTGAAAAATGGTACGCTCGCGGTGGATGACATCACGGAACAGACCGTGGCGGACCACCTGTACAATCCCGATATTCCCGACCCCGACCTGCTGATCCGGACCAGCGGCGAGGAACGCATCAGCAACTTCCTGCTGTGGCAGATATCCTACAGCGAGTTTTACTTCACGAAGACGTTGTGGCCTGACTTCGACATCAACGAATTCGACCTGGCCGTTCAGGCGTTTTACGGCCGCAAGCGCAGATTTGGAGGCAGATAGATCATGTCCACGCTTTTGAAACGCACGTTCAGCACCGTCATCCTGCTTTCGCTTCTGGCGGGCTCGGTCTTCCTGTCGTACGAATACCGCGCCTGGTTCTTCACGGTCCTGTGCTCGCTCCTCGGATTCGGCGCGGCCTGGGAATGTTGCGACATGCTCAACGGTCCGAAGAGGTTCGGCGGCCTCAAATGGTTCGTTTCCCTGGCGCTCGTGGCCGTTGTGCTGTTCCCGCTGGCACAGAAACGTTATATGCCGTTCTGGCCGGGCGTCTCGTTCGACGTGGTCATATTCGCCTTCATGTTCTGGATGGTCGTGCTGGCCAGCAACAAAAACCCGGATGCACTCCGGGCCGTCCTGAACTCTGCGGCGGTGTTCTTCCTCTTCTCGACCGCGCTGAAGCTGATCTCCGGCATATACTATACCTACAATGGGGCCGGAAACATCCCGGCGACATTCCTGCTCTTCATCCTCGGCACGAAGAGCGGGGACATCGGCGCATATCTGACCGGATCGCTGTGCAACGCGATCTCGCATGGGAAGAACCACAAGCTCGTGCCGGCCATCAGTCCCGCGAAATCGTGGGAAGGACTCTTCGGCGGCCTGGCCTTCTCGATCGGGGTCAGCGTGGGTATCTACGCCATCTTCTCCGGCGGTCGGAACGGCGCGGAGTGGTGGGACGGATTCGGCTACTGGCGCATGGCTGTGATCGGCGTGCTGATGTTCTTCGGCGGCATGCTCGGCGACCTCGCGGAGTCCAGTTTGAAACGCACATGCCAGGTGAAGGATTCCGGGCATTTTCTGCCTGGGATTGGAGGACTTTTCGACCTTGTCGACAGTCTGATCGTCAATTCTTTCGTATTCTACCTCATCCTGTTCTTCTTCAACGCCCGGTAACACGCCTCCCAAAAGGATTCTCCGCATGAAAACGAAGTCCGAAGCTCAGGAAAGCTCGATCTGGAACGACATTCTCAACGGCAGCTGCCGCAGCCCGCACGATTTTCTGGGCATGCACGCGGAAAATGGACGGATCGTGGTCCGCGTGTACGACCCCGCGGCGAAGGCGGTCTCGGTCATCGCGGCGAAGAAACGCTACCCGATGTGCCAGCTGGACGATACCGGACTTTTCGTCTGCTATTTCGACAAGAAGAAGGAGCTGTTCGCCTACAAGATAGAAAAACAGTACGATGAAAGCATTTTCACCTCGGAGGACCCCTACTGTTTCCTGCCTACGCTCGGCGAGATGGACATCTACCTCTTCAATCAGGGAGAACACCATCGCGTGTTCGACGTAATGGGCGCGCATGTGCGGAATCTGGGCGGAGTCGAGGGCGTGTCGTTCGCGGTCTGGGCACCGAACGCGAAACGCGTTTCCGTGGTCGGCGACTTCAACTGCTGGGACGGCCGTCGGCATCCGATGCGCATGCTGGGATTGTCCGGGATATGGGAACTCTTCATCCCCGGGCTGAAATCCGGCGACGTGTATAAATTCGAGGTCAGAGGATGCGACGATTCCATCGTGCTGAAGCTCGACCCGTACGCCAGACGCACTGAACTCCGCCCTAACAACGCGGGGATCGTGCCGGAGAAAGAGCCATTCCGCTGGACCGACGACGCATGGATGAAGAAACGCGCCGCGACGAATCCGCTGGAAAGCCCCATGAACATTTACGAGGTCCACCTCGGGACCTGGGGCGGACCCGGACTCAAACTGCCCGAAGTGAAGGAGACGTTCAACAATTACCGCGAGCTCGCGGTCGCACTGGCGGATTATGTCCTGAAAATGGGCTACACCCACGTCGAACTGCTCCCGGTGATGGAACACCCGCTGGACCAGTCCTGGGGCTACCAGGTGACCGGGTTCTACGCGCCGACCGCCCGTTACGGCACGCCCGAGGATTTCGCGTGGTTCATGAACTACATGCACGAACACGGCATCGGCGTTTTCCTGGACTGGGTCCCGGCGCATTTCCCCAGGGACACGTTCTCCCTCGGCAGATTCGACGGCACGGCGCTCTACGAGCACGCCGACCCCCGCAAAGGCGAGCAGAAGGACTGGGGGACCTATATCTTCAATTTCGGTCGCAACGAGGTGCGGCAGTTCCTGATCGGCAGCGCGCTTTTCTGGCTCGACCAGTACCATGCCGACGGGCTCCGCGTGGACGCCGTGGCCTCCATGCTCTACCTCAACTACTCGCGGAACGACGGCGAATGGATCCCGAATCAGTACGGTGGATGCGAAAACCTCGAGGCGATCGACTTCATCCGGCACCTGAACGAGCTCGCGCACAAGCTGTATCCGGGCATCTCCATGATCGCCGAGGAATCGACCTCGTGGCCGGGCGTGTCGCGTCCGATCTACCTCGGCGGTCTCGGGTTCACGTTCAAGTGGAACATGGGCTGGATGCACGACACGCTGGATTATTTCAAGCTCGACCCGATCTACCGCAGCTACCATCACGGCCAGCTCGCGTTCTCCATCTGCTACGCCTTCTCCGAAAACTTCATCCTGCCGCTCAGCCACGACGAGGTCGTGCACGGCAAGCTCTCGCTCTTCGGGCGCATGTCGGGCGATTACGTGCAGAAATTCGCGAACCTGCGCGCGATGTACGTCCTGATGGCGACGCATCCCGGCAAGAAGCTCATTTTCATGGGCGGCGAATTCGCGCAGGTCATCGAGTGGAACTGCAACAACCAGTCGGTCGACTGGCTGCTCCTCAAATACCCGGCCCACGACTCCATCCACCGGATGGTCGCCGAACTCAACAGGTTCTACCTCAAGCACCCCGCGCTCTGGGAGGACGACTTCACACCGAACGGGTTCCAGTGGATCGACGGGGGCGACTTCACGCAGTCCATCTATTCCTTCATCCGCTGGGACAAAAAACGCCGGGCCCCGCTCGTGGTCATCCTCAACCTCACCCCGGTCGTCCGCAACGACTTCAACATCGGCGTCCCGCTCCCCGGCGAATGGGTCGAGGTCTTCAACACCGACCGCGAGGAATACGGCGGGACCGGCCTCCTGAACGGACAGAAGATGTTCACCTCTCCCGGCGAATGGCACGGCCAGAAACAGTTCATCACCCTCAGACTGCCGTGGCTCGGCGCCGTCGTCCTCGCCCCGAAATCCTCGCTGAAATGAGCGGAGAATAAGCCGCGCGAAGGGAGCCTCAATCCGGCGATCCGGTCGCCGGTGCAACGCGCTTCGGTGTTTCTGCCGTACCTGAGCTTGTACGACCTTACCTGAGCTTACCTTACCTCAAATACCCTGAGCTTACCTGAGCTTACCTTACCTCAAATATCCTGAGTTTATCTGAGCCTACCTTACCTCAAATACCCTGAGCTTACCTGAGACCTTACCTCAAATATCCTGAGCTTACCTGAGACCTTACCTCAAATATCCTGAGCTTACCTGAGACCTTACCTCAAATATTCTGAGTTTATCTGAGCTTACCTTACCTCAAATATCCTGAGCTCAAACTAAAACCTCAAGGTACAGTAAAAACGAGGTACTTTTTACTGTACCTTGCGTGTGCACGTGTGAGATGGATTTCCGCAATGTTTCGTTCATGCCAGGAACTTGGCCTCCCCCAAAAGATTTGAGTTCAGGAGAACCTTCAAGGTACAGTAAAAACAAGGTACTTTTACTGTACCTTGCGCGTGTACGCGTGAGGGTGGCTTTTTCCTCATATCCTTTATGTGCGCATTAAACGCTGTTTCTCCATCTGCTGAGCCTGTATAGGAACGCGGTCTTTCGGTCAGAGTTGAACAGGTGGCTTTCGCTGTTGTGAGGAGGCAGTTATTGGTGTTGTGCCGGACTTCTCCCGAAAAAATCTGAGCTCAAATATCCTGAGCTCAAGCAAAAACCTCAAGGTACAGTAAAAACGAGGTACTTTTTACTGTACCTTGCGCGTGTACACGTGAGGGTGATTTTCCGTATTGTTTGTTTGGGGTTTTGGAGAGGCCGCACCCTCAAAAGCGGGAACAACTCAGTGCTGGGCGGCGGAGAGGCCGGCGAGGTAGCCGCCGGACAGCGCGAACTGGATATTGAAGCCGCCGGTCGGTCCCGTGAGGTCGAGGATTTCACCGGCGAAATGCATGCCGCTGACGATGCGGCTGCCCATGGTGCGCGGATCGACCTCCCGCAGGCTCACGCCGCCGTCCATGGCCATGGCCTCGTCCATGCTCGCCGGACGCGACACGGTGAACTCGATCCGGTCGAGGAAATGCGCGAGTTCATGCGCCGCGGCGTTCGTGAGGCGTTTGGAGTGGAATTCAGGGCCGAACATCCGTTCGCAGACGAGCCCGGCGAAAGACCGCGGCAGCACGCGCGCCAGCGAGTTTTTCAGCAGATGGTCCGGCACCGTCTCGCGTTCGCGCACGAAGTAATCGAACCAGCCCTGTTCCCTCTGCCCCGGGAGCGCCCGCAGAAACACGCGCGCAGTTCCCTCGTTTGCGAGGATGCGGTTGACTGCGCCCGAGAGGTCCATCGCGGCGGGACCCGAAAATCCGCCGTGGGTGAAGAGCAGACTGCCGCGCATGGAAATGTGCTTGGTCCCGTTCATTACGCCGAGTTCGGCGTCCGCCATGGTGAGTCCGGCGAGTTCGCCCGTCCAGGGATTGTCCACATGGATCGGCGCGAGCGTCGCGACGGGTTCCCGCACGGTGTGGCCGAGCGATTTGGCGAGTTCCAGCCCGGAATCCGATCCTCCGAGCGCTGGTGCGGCCGTTCCGCCGCAGGCGAGGATGACATGTTCGGCGGTGATCGTTTCCCCGGATTGCGTTTCCATGCCCTTCACGGCTCCGTTTTCGACGAGGATCCGCCGCACCCCGGTGGAGAGCCGGGTCTCGGCTCCGGCGCGCCTGGCCGCCCGCAGAAACGCGTCGCGCACGTCCGGGGCGCGTCCGTTCATGGGAAAATAGTGGATTTCATCCTCGACCACGGGGCGGATACCCTCCTGCTGAAGCAGATCAAGGAAGAATTCACGCGGAGCCGCCCGGAGCGCATCGGTCATGAAGCGTCCGTTGCGTCCGAACCGCTCCATGAATTTGAGCGGGGGCAGGGTGTTGGAGAAATTGCAGCGTCCGTTGCCCGTGGCGCAGAGTTTGCGTCCGATCATGTGGTCGCGTTCCAGGAGGAGCGTCGCGGCTCCGTGCGAGGCCGCGGCCAGTGCGGCGGCGAGTCCTGCGGGGCCGCTCCCGCAGACAATTGCGTCGAAATGTTCCATGCTGAGGCGAACTCCGTGTCGCTGAATGTGTCGGTCAGGTGTCGGGAAAAAAGGGTCGTGTTTCGGAAAAGCAGACATGAAAGATAATCCGTCGCGGCGGAAAAATCAAATCAAAATGATCGAAAAACGCCATTTCAATGGCATTTCTACTTGAAAAAACACCAAATCGGGTGTATTTTAATTGGTTTTACAAAACAAAAATGCTACTTGACCCCATGACGTCGAAGGAGACGATTCTCTATGAGCATCAAAGACTTTTCCCTCCCGGACCTGATTCTGTATGCCCAAGCCGAACAGCACGAAGATGCCGTCGCGGCTCTGATTGACCGCATCAATGCATCCGACATCCAGGAACTGCGCGCCGCTGCACCCCAGTTTGATGCCCTGTTCGACGCCTGGGACGACGCGGTCGCCACTTCGCCCGACAAGGCGCAGCTTTGCGTCCGTCTTGCCGAGCTCTCCATCCTCGATTCCGCGAATTTCCGCAACGCCCTGAACATCGCCGTCCGCAAGCTGCTCCCGCCCTACTTGGTAAGCGGCGCCGTGGTGAAGGCGCTCGGCGCTAAAGACGCCAACGTCGGCGTCCGCGAGGTCGCGCTTCGCCTGAAAAAGCTTCAGAAGATGCGTTCCACGGCCATCATGTACCAGCAGGAGACCTGCCAGTGCGGCCGCATCGGCAGTTTCGATCGCGTGACCGGCACCATCGCCGTCACCCCGCTTGACGGCTCCAGCATTTCCTCCATCCCGATCGCCTCCGCCGTCGTTTCCTCGTACTTCTTCGAGACGACCCCGGAACTCATCGAACTCCTGAATCCGCTCCGTTCCTCCCTGCGTTCCTCCGCGGAATACCGCCGCGTCCTGCACAAGCTGGCGCTCTCCGACGTGCCCGAACAGCGCATCATGGAGCTCGTCCGCCATCTGCTCGTGCCTTCGATCTTCTCCTCCGCCGACTTCACGGCGTGGTGGGAAGCGACCCCCGCGACGGCCGCCGGTGGCGCCGCGAAACGTCATTTCGGCGATTCCCGCAGCATCCTCGAGCTCTACACGCTTCTGAAGCCCGTCATCGACGAAGGTACCGACGTCGTGGTGGACGAAGCCTCCGCCGCCAAGCTGAAAGCCCTGTTCGTCCGCGTCAGCGCCAGACTCCTCCCGAAGGACGTCCAGATGCTCGCCGAATCCATCGCGTGCCTCGGTCGCGGCGGTTCCCCCGAGATCCTGCAGGCCATGTGCTCCCCGCTTCGCGGCCAGGTCCCGTTCTGGCCGGCGGTCATCACCGACAATCTGAAGCTCGAAGGCCTCGCCATCTGGGCCAAGGTCCCGGTGAAGGACCTCGACGGTCTTCTGGCTGCCACCCGCGCGATTTACACGCTCGAGGAGTTCGTCCTGCTCGGACTTCAGCTCCCGCTCCGCTGCATGACCGTCTGCTTCGAGCAGAAGAAGGGCGATCCCGAAGCCGAACGCGAGCTCATCCAGCTCATCATCACCCGGATCGCCGCCATGAAGCCGCTTACCGCGGACGTCTGCCTGTGGATCTGGAAGAACAAATCGCGCATCAACTCCACGATCATCTCCTCGCTCGTGAACATGGAGAACGTGATCGCCGCGCTCAACATGCAGAACCTCCCGAAGGAATGGTGCGCCGCTCAGCGCGAGCTCAAGCGCCTGCTCTCCGACAAGGCCGAATTCCAGAAATTCCTCATCGGCAACGCCGACGGCGACATCCCCTCGATCATCAACGGTCTCCAGAAGTACCGCGCCCAGGTCGGCGAACGCCAGAGCATCATGGTGAAGATGGCGCGTCAGGACGCCGACCTCCGCGACTACATCGAGAGCGGTGCCGGCAGCAAGCTCCTCGGCACGAACGCCGCTTCCTCCGCCGACAAGCCTCCCGTCACTTCGGTCGCCTCCCAGAAGCGCATGCTCGCCGAACTCAAGGAACTCATTGAGGTCAAGATCCCCCAGAACGCCGCGGCCGTCGCATACGCCAGAAGCTTCGGCGACCTTCGCGAAAACGCCGAATACGACGCCGCCAAGGAACAGCGCCGTTTCCTCCAGAAACGCCGTTCCGACCTCGAAAAGACGCTCGCCAACATCGAGAGCACCAGTTTCAAGGACGTCGTGCTGTCGAACGTGGTCGTCCCGGGCTGCAAGGTCTTCCTCAAGAACGCCGCCGGCTCCGAGCTCTCCTACTACATCCTCGGCGCATGGGACGGCGACCCCGAACGCGGACGCATCTCCTACAAGGCCCCGATCGGCCAGGCGCTCACGGACCGCAAGGTCGGCGAGAAGGTCAAGCTCCCCGAACTCGGCGAATACGTCATCGAGAGACTCGAGCCGCTGCCTGCCGATATGATCCGGGAATTCTCCGGCGAAGAATAATCTCCGCCTTCGCCCCTGCCCGCCATGTCCAGCGGTTCCACAGTTCGTTCCAGGATCTATTCCTCGCGAAAGAAGTGCCCGCTGTCACATGCCCAGCGGGCGAACGCTCTCCTGTGGCAGCCGGACCCCTCCCAGCTCGGCAGCACCCTCAAATTGCGTTCCGGGCTTCGCGTCCGCACCATGCGGATGTCGCGGCCGCGCCTCGCGGGGCGCTCGCTCCTCTTTTTCTCGGACACCCACATCCGCACGGCCGGGATACGCGGCTTTTTCCCGTTCGTCCGCCAGAGAGGCGGCACGGACTGGCTCACGAACGCTTTCCGCGAGCTCTTCGAAACCATCCCGGAGCCCGACTGCATTCTGTTCGGCGGCGACCTGGTCGGGGATGCGGCCTGGATGGAACCCGCCATTGAGTTTCTGCGCACGTTTCCATCTGCCCCGCGCAAGCTCGCCGTCTGCGGCAACTGGGAACTTCGCCGCCGCTGGATCCCCGTCGAACGCTGGCGCGACATTTTCGCCCGCGGCGGGTTCGAGCTCCTGCTGAACGAACCGGTGGAAGCCGCCGGGATCAGATTCTGGGGCATGGACGACGCGAAGGAGGGCGATTCCCTTTATACCGTCCCCAGGATTCCGGCCGGGACCGACTGCATCCTCTCCCACAATCCCGACTCCGCGGCCGCCCAGCTGACCGCTCCCCTGCTGGAGGGCTCCCCGCTGATTCTCTCCGGCCACACCCACGGCGGCCAGTTCCGTCTGCCCGGCTTCGGCGCGGTCGTCACGTCCTCGCGGTTCGGGAAACGCTTCGAATACGGCGCATACCGCTACGCGCCCACCGGGGCCGAGATGTACGTTTGCGCGGGCATCGGCGCCACCTGGTTCCACGCCCGCATCCTATGTCCGCCAGAGGTGCTGCTGATCAACTTTTGCTGAACTTTCGGATTCCGGCTTGAAAGCCGGGCCCCAGTGTGCTATAATATTCAATTCACGATACTGAAAATGGAGCTTTTCCAATGAGCGAAACCGAGATCAATCTCCCCGACAATTTCATCCACGAAATCATCCGTTCCGACCTGGCCGCCGGCAAGAACGGCGGCGCCGTCCGGACCCGGTTCCCCCCGGAACCCAACGGCTATCTGCACATCGGCCATGCGAAGAGCATCTGCCTGAACTACGGCACCGCCATGAAGTTCGGCGGCAAGTTCAATCTCCGCCTCGACGACACCAATCCCGTGAAGGAGGACACCGAGTACGTCGAGTCCATCCTCGAGGACGTGAAGTGGCTCGGGGCCGACTGGGAGGACCGTTTCTTCCACGCGTCGGACTATTTCGACCAGATGTACGAATACGCCGTGAAGCTCATCAAGCTCGGCAAGGCCTACGTCTGCGAGCTCTCCGAAGACGAGTTCAAGGAATACCGCGGCACGCTCACCGAGCCCGGAAAGGAGCCGCCCGGACGCAGCCGCACCATCGAGGAGAACCTCGACCTCTTCGAACGCATGAAGGCCGGTGAATTCCCCGACGGCAGCAAGGTCCTCCGCGCCCGCATCGACATGGCCTCGCCGAACATCCACATGCGCGACCCGGCCATCTACCGCATCCGCCACGCCGAGCATCACAATACGGGCAGCAAGTGGTGCATCTATCCGCTGTACGACTTCGCGCACTGCCTGGAGGACGCCATCGAGGGCATCACGCACTCCATCTGCACGCTCGAGTTCGAAATCCACCGCCCGCTGTACGACTGGATCCTGAACACCCTCGACACCCCCTGCAAGCCTCAGCAGATCGAGTTCGCGCGCCTCAACCTGACCTACACCGTCATGAGCAAGCGCAAGCTCCTCGAACTCGTGAAAACGCACCTCGTGAACGGCTGGGACGATCCCCGCATGCCCACCATCTGCGGCCTCCGCAGACGCGGCGTGCCCGCATCCGCCATCCGCGATTTCTGCGAGACCATCGGCGTCACCAAGTTCAACAGCCTCACCGAGATCGAACTCCTCGACCACTGCGTCCGCAACGACCTGAACAAGACCGCGCGCCGCGCCATGGCCGTCATGAATCCGCTCAAACTCGTGATCGACAACTATCCCGAGGGGCAGGTCGAACAGGTCGAGACCGTGAACAATCCCGAGGATCCCGCCGCTGGTTCCCGCCTGGTCCCGTTCTCGAAGACGCTCTACATCGAGCGCGACGACTTCATGGAGAACCCGGTGAAGCAGTTCCACCGCCTCGCCGTCGGCAAGGAAGTCCGCCTCCGCAGCGCCTATTTCGTGACCTGCACGTCGTTCGTGAAGGACGCGTCCGGCGAGATCGTGGAGCTCCACGCCACCTACGACCCCGCCACGAAGGGCGGCAACGCCCCCGACGGACGCAAGGTGAAGGGCACGATCCACTGGGTCTCCGCCGATCAGTCCCTCGAAGCCGAGGTCCGGCTCTACGACAAGCTCTTCACCGTGCCCGACCTCTCCGCGCTCCCCGAGGACGCCGACTGGAAGAGCTGCCTGAACCCGGATTCGCTGAAGGTCGTGAAGTGCCGGATCGAGCCCGGCCTCGCCGAGCTGCCCCCGGCCACGCACGTCCAGTTCGAACGCGTCGGCTATTTCTTCAGCGACCCGAAGGACCACGCCGCCGACCATCCCGTGTTCAACCGCACGGTCGCGCTGAAGGATTCCTGGGCGAAGATCGCGAAGAAGGCCTGACCGGGCCGGTTCACGCTATTCGAAACGCTCGCCGGTTCCGCCGTTTTTCCGGTGGTTCCGGCCGTCGCGCCGTCATTTTTCGCAAATGATGGCCCTTTTCCGCGGAAACTATTTGACAAACGGCCTTTCAGCGTGTAAAATACACACGGGGATTCCTGTGTCGCCCCGAAACCCGAAACCGTTTTTATAAAGGAGACTGTCCCGATGGAAGGTTCCATGTTCTGTTATCAATGCCAGGAGGCCAGTGGAAACAAAGGATGCACGGTCAGCGGCCGCTGCGGTGAAACGACCGAGACCGCCAATCTTCAGGACCGGCTCGTCGCCGAACTGAAAGCCGTCGCGCTCACCCTCGAAGGCCGCACCAATGTCACCCGCGAGTTCAGCAGGTTCATCGTCCGCGCCATGTCCGCCACGCTCACGGATACCAATTTCAACCCCGACCGCATCTACGCCCTCATCGACGAGGCCAAACGCGCCCTGAAGACCCTCGATTCCGACGTTCAGGCCCCCGATCCCTCCATCCTCTCCGTCAAGGACCCGGAGGAACGCAGCTACCGCGAGATACTCGTCTACGGCGTGAAGGGCGTCTGCGCCTTCACCTTCCATGCGCTCGCCCTCGGATACGAGGACAACGCGATCTACAATTTCATCATCAAGGCCCTTTCGGCCGCGGCCAAGCCCGAGACCACGCTCGAACGTCTCGCGCTCCTCATCGTCGAATGTGGCCGCATCGCCTCCATCGCCATGGCCCTGCTCGACGAGGCCAACACCGAAACCTATGGTTCCCCGACCATGACGCAGATCCCCTGCGAAGTCGGCTCCCGCCCCGGCATCCTGATGTCCGGGCAGGACCTGAAGGACCTCGAGGAACTCCTGATCCAGACCGAACACGCCGGGATCGACGTCTACACGCACGGCGAACTCCTCTCCGCGCACACCTATCCCGCGCTTCGCAAATTCGCCCATCTCCGCGGCAACTACGGCGGCTCCTGGTGGACCCAGCCGCAGGATTTCGCCTCGTTCAACGGCCCGATCGTGGTCAATTCGAACTGCATCACCCCCGTTCAGGACGCCTACCGCGGCCGCATCTTCACCACCGGCATGGTCGGCTGCAAGGGCGTGCCGCACATCACGCACCGCCACATCGGCATGCAGAAGGATTTCTCCGCCGTGATCGAGCTCGCACGGACGCTTCCCCCGCCCGCGCCGCTTGACAATGCCGTCCTCACCGCAGGCTTCGGCCATCATCAGGTCTGCTCCGTCATCTCCCAGATCGCCCGATACGTCGAGAGCGGTAGCATCCGCCGTTTCATCGTGATCGCCGGCAGCGACGGACGCGATCCCCGCCGCGAATACTACACCGGGCTCGTGAAGGCTCTCCCCGCCGACACCGTGATCCTCACGGCCGGCTGCGCCAAGTACCGCTTCAACAAGCTCGACCTCGGCAAGATCAACGGCATCCCGCGCATTCTCGACGCCGGCCAAAGCGGCGACGCGTATTCCATCGTCCGCATCGTCCTGGAGCTCCAGAACGCCCTCGGCATCCGCACGCTGGAGAAGCTCCCCGTGTCGTTCGTCCTCTCCTGGTACGAACAGCGTGACCTCGCCGTCTTCCTGTCGCTCCTCACGCTCGGCTTCAAGAACATTCGCCTCGGACCGGCCTTCCCGGCCTTCTTCGCTCCGTCCGTCGTCGAAGTCCTGACCCGCGACTACGGCGTCAAGCCCATCGACACGCCGGAAGCCGACGCCGAAGCCATGATGGCGGGCAACTGACGCCCCGCGCGTCTCCGCCAACCTCGCCAAGGGTCTGACCTCATGAAGTTTTCCGGGATACTCGCCAGGCTTGTTCCGTTCTGCCTCCTTCTCCTGGTCGCTTCCTGCCGTTCCCCGCGACAGCTCGAGCTGACCGAGAAGGATTCCGGCAGCACGTTCGAGCTCCGCGTGGGCGACACGGTCACGGTCGGGCTGAGGTCGA
Source organism: Lentisphaeria bacterium (assembly GCA_017540385.1). Taxonomy (GTDB): domain Bacteria; phylum Verrucomicrobiota; class Lentisphaeria; order Victivallales; family UBA1829; genus UBA1732. The sequence goes on along the minus strand of JAFYBD010000076.1, from coordinate 5,171 downwards.
ATCCCACGACCGGCTACGGCTGGTATCCCCGGCACGGCGCGGGCGACGTCCAGATCCTCTCGGAGAAGGGCGACCTCTACCAGGCCGATTCCGGCGCTTCCGGCGCGCTTCCCGTCGCGGGGCAGGGCGGGACCCATTATTTCGCCTACCGCGTGATCGGACCCGGCATCTGCGGGATCGCCCTGGAGTACAAACGCTCCTGGGAGAACGCCGCTCCGGCCCGCACGTTCGAGATCATGATCAAGGCCACGGGCACCCCCGAGGAGGCCGCGAGCGATCCCCGCGAACTCCCGCCCGACGAAGCCCCGGTCCCCATGACCGATTCGAAGGGAAACGTCACGTACCGGAACCAACTCTGACGGACACGCGCCATGGAAAAACTCTATTTCACCGACACGTTTCGGAAAGCCTGGGGCAAAGACCCGTTCGGACACGCTTTCGCCGTTCAGGGCGAGGTCTTCCGCTCCGTGAAGAACCGCAGGACGATGCGGTTCTCCATGGACGGCAGGTCCTACTTCATCAAGCTTCACGGCCCGGTCGGCTGGGGCGAGATATGGAAGAATCTCCTGCAGTTCAAGCTCCCCGTGATCGGCTCCGCGAACGAATACCTCGCGATCTCGCTCCTCTCCAAGCTCGGAGTCCCCACGATGACCCCGTGCGCGTTCGGCATCCGCGGCGTCAATCCGGCCGCCATGGAGTCGTTCCTCGTGACCGAGGACCTCGTCGGCATGGTCTCGCTCGAGGATTTCTGCCGCGACTGGAAAACGAATCCGCCGTCCCACGAGCTCAAAAACCGCCTCATCCGCGCCCTCGCCGTGACCTGCGCCCGGATGCACGGCAGCGGCCTCAACCACCGCGACTGCTACCTCTGCCATTTCCTGCTCGACCCGGCCTCCCTGAACGGGAAACGCATCCGGCTTCACGTGATCGACCTTCACCGGGCGCAGATTCGCCCCCGCATCCGCCGCAGATTCCGCGTGAAGGACCTCGCCGGCATCTTCTTCTCCTCGATGGACCTCGGGCTGTCCCGCAGGGACGCGCTCCGTTTCATCGCGGCCTACACCCCCAGAGCGGGGGCGATGGACGCCAGGATATGGCCGGACGTCCTCCGCACCGCCGTCAAACTCTACCGCAAGGAATTCGGCCGCAGCCCCGATCTCCCGACTGGCTGCTCCGAGCCCCGCTGAACTCAAACATCGTTTTCCAAATGTCTTTCTCGAAAAAACAGGACCCCCGGGTCGAAAAGCTCATATCCGAAGCCCTCGCAGGCATCGCCGCCGCCTTTGCGGCCTCGCCGGAATCCTCCGCCGTGCGCGCGGTCGTCCTCGGCGGAGGTTACGGACGCGGGGAGGGCGGCGCCACCCCGGACGGCATGCCCTACAACGACCTCGATTTCTTCGTCGTCATGAAGGGCGCCCGTGCGACCGCCGGCCTCCGCAAACTGCTCGATTCCATCTCCGCCGAATGGGGCTCGAAGCTCGCCATCGACGTTGATTTCTACTGCGTCGATTCCGTCCGGGCGTTGTGCAAAGACGCCTCCACGCTCATGATCCAGGAGCTCTTCGCAGGCGGAAACGTCATCTTCGGCGACCGCGACGTCTTCGACGGCGTGCCCGTCCGCCCGTTCTCCGAGATCCCCTGGACCGAGGGCGCGCGCCTGCTCCTGAACCGTGGAGCCGGACTGCTCTTCGCCCGTCAGCGCCGCGACGATCCCGCGCAGGCCGATTTCGTCCGCCGCAATATCCACAAAGCCGCGCTCGGCTGCGGCGACGCCATCCTGGTCGTTCACCACGACTACCGCAGGACCGGCACCGAACGCCTCGAAGCGCTTCGCAAGTATCATGAAGCCTCCTGGCTTGTCCCGGCGTACCAGGCCGCGCTGGAGTTCAAATACAATCCTGCCCCGGGTCCCGCGCCCGACTGGGATCATATGCTCGACTGCTGGCTCCGCACCGTGACCCTCGCGGCCGTGGAGATCACCGGAAAGATCGCATCCGCCGACGCGCTCTTCTCCGCCGACGAAATCGCCGACAGCGCGCCGCGTTCCCTGAAGTCCCTGCTGCTCTCGCTTCACTCCGCGCATCAGTGGTCCGGGCTGCTCTCTCCCCTGGCCGTCCATCCGCGCGTGAAACTCCTCCGGCTCCTTGCGGAATGTCTGCTCGATCCTTCGCGCCCAGACGGCGCGTTCATGAAACTCTGGGCGCGTTACAACTGATCGAGCCTTGACTTTTTCGAAAAGCGGGGGTATATTAACTGAATTCTTTATGAAAAGGACATCCGCAGGACTCTCCATGCTCAATAAGGTCAAAATCTTTCTCTTCAGCGACGCCCTCGGGTATGAGATCGTCCAGCATTACAAATTCATGCTCGACGAATTCCCGGTCCGGCTTCCCGTGCGCACGCAGTTCGGCTATTCCTCCACCTGCGTCCCCACGATCCTGACCGGCGAACCCCCGACCCGCCACGGCCATTTCAGCTTTTTCTACCGTCCGCATGGGATGAAGTCGCCGTTTTCCTTTTTCAGCTTCCTGCATCCTTTCCTGCATCCCTCGCTGGTGTTCGACAATCACCGCATCCGCCACCGCTTGAGCGTGTTTCTGCAGCGCCGATTCGGGTTCACGGGCTACTTCAACCTCTACCGCGTCCCGTACGCACGGCTGCCGTTCTTCGATTACTGCGAGAAACAGGACATCTTCGCCCCGAACGGCCTCGCCCCGGTGAAGAATCTCCGCGACGTCCTCACGGAGTCCGGCGTGCCGTTCCACATCTCCGACTGGCATCTGTCCGACGACCGCAACATCGAGATCGCGCGGGCCCTGCTGGAGGAGGAACGCACGGAGTTTTACTTCATCTACACTGCCGGGCTGGACAGCATGCTGCATTTCCACGTCCACGAACCCGACGTGGTCGCCGCCGCGCTGGATGCGTTCGCGGGCAAGATGCGCGCCCTGCTGAAGACCGCGCGCGCCCATTGCCGCGACCTCGATTTCTGCATCTTCTCCGATCACGGCATGACCCCGCTGAAGGGGTCCGTCGACCTGAAGTCGAAGCTCGAAGCCCTCCCGCTCAAGTTCGGCACGGATTACGTCGTCAGCTACGACTCCACCATGCTCCGCGTGTGGTTCCTGAAACCCGAAGCGCGCAAACCGATCCTCGACGCGGTTGCCGGCGCGCCCGGTCACTGGCTCACGCCGGACGAGAAATCCGCACTTCACGTGGACTTCAAGGACGCAGCCTACGGCGACGAGATATTCCTGGTCGATCCCGGCATCCAGATCGTCCCGAGCGACATGGGCGCGAAGCCCATCCCCGGCATGCACGGGTTCTCCCCGGACGATCCCGATTCCACGGCCTGTTTCCTCTCGCTTCGCCCTCTGCCGGAGAAGCCCCGCGAGATCGCCGATTTCTTCCGGCTTATGAAACGCGCCGCCGCCGACCTCAAATTGCAACCGGCCTGACCGCTTATGCCCCCGGAAGTCGCATCCAAAGTTCAGATTTCCGTCGTCGTCCGGGCGCATAACGACGCCGCGCTCATCCGCGACACGCTCACTATGCTCACGGAGCAGACCGCGGCCGACCGCATGGAGATCCTGCTCTTCGACGACGCTTCCACCGACGGCACGCTTGAGATTGCGAAGACGTTCCCCTCCGTCACGATCGTCCCGTGGGACGGCCTCCCCTACAATCCTCCGCGGGTGCTGAACCGTGCGCTCGACACCGCCCGGGGCGAGTTCATCGTCTTCAATAATTCCGATGCCGTGCCGCAGTCACGCGACGCCGTCGAACGCCTCGTCGCCCCTCTGCGCGACCCGTCCGTCGGCGCGGTCTACGGCAACCAGATCCCGCGTCCCGACGCCTTCCCGCTTGTGCGGAAGGACTACGAACGCGCCTTCGGCGACGGCTCCGTGGCCGCGACCTGGGACTTCATGTTCTCCCTCGTCTTTTCGGGCGTCCGGGCCGACGTCGCCCGGCGGTTCCGCTTCGACCCGAAGTTCCAGTATTCCGAGGACATCGAATGGGCGCGCCGGATCCGCGCCTCCGGACTCCGCATCGTGTACGTCCCTGAGGCCGCCGTCGAACATTCCCACAACTACCCACCGGACGCGCTCCGCAAACGGTTCTTCAACGAGGGCGTCGCGAACGGTCTCATGTCCGGCCGCCGTCCGTCGTTTCCGCGCGCCCTGCTCTCCCTCGCGGTCGAGACCCTGCGTGATGTGCGTTATCTCGCCGTTTCGCACGGGCTCTCCGGCCTCTGCGATGCGCTCCGCTACCGCCGCATCCAGCGTATGAGCTCCTACCGCGGCGAGCTTTTCGCCTGGAAATGGGCACGGTCCCGCTCCGGCGACTCCGCGCAGTCCTGGCCGCGCCCCTGACGCGTCCAGTCTTTCCCCTCCTTTTTTTCTTGTCTCCCACCCCCGGAAAATGCTGTTTTATATTTGAAAATACAGACTTTACGGTGTATTTTAAAAGAGCACTTTTTTAATCGTCCCGAACAATTACGGAGGTTTTTATGCCCGGGTCTGATTCCGTTTACGGCGTCGGCGGCATCTGGTGGATCGCCCCGATCTGCGCCATTGTCGCGCTCCTGTCCGCTACGCTCTGCTACATCCTCATGAAACGCGCTTCCCGCGGCAACGAACGCATGGAGGAGATCGCCAGCTATGTGCGCGACGGCGCGATGGCCTATCTGCGCCAGCAGTATTCCCGCGTCGGCATCGTCTTCGCCGTGCTCTTCGTGATCTTCTCCGTCCTGGCCTTCCTGAAGCTCCAGAACCCCTTCGTCCCGGTCGCGTTTCTGACCGGCGGCTTCTTCTCCGGTCTCTGCGGTTTCGTGGGCATGAAGACCGCCACCGCCGCCTCCAGCCGCACCGCCCAGGGCGCGAGCGAGAGCCTGAACAAAGGCCTCCAGGTCGCGTTCCGTTCCGGCGCTGTCATGGGTCTCGCGGTCGTCGGCTTCGGCCTCCTCGACATCACCGTCTGGTATTTCATCCTCGACCGCCTCGTCTACACGCCCGAACACATGTCCCACGGTCTCTCGTTCCTCGGGCTCCAGCTCGTAGCCCCCGGATTCAACATCTCGCACAAGTTCGTCGAGATCACCACGACCATGCTCACGTTCGGCATGGGCGCGTCCACCCAGGCCCTCTTCGCCCGCGTCGGCGGCGGCATCT
>JAFYBD010000075.1 GCA_017540385.1 Lentisphaeria bacterium | reverse complement strand
GCGCTAGCCTTGTGTCCGAGCGCAGCCGCGCACTGCTGCAGTCAAGGCGCTAGCCTTGTGTCCGAGCGAAGCCGGACACTACTACAGTCAAGGCGCTAGCCTTGGGGAACATGAATGTGTTCGCGGCCGAAAACGGTCCTGGCGGTCTCTTCGTCGATTCTGTATTCGTCGTTCCCCGGGACGAGGGTCGGATCGACGAAGTCATTCTCCATCCCCATCAATTCCAGCAGCAGATCGAAACACAGGTCATTGGTCACGACCTGCCCGGTCGCGACGCGAAGACGTTCCGCGATCTCGGGGTGCTCTTTCCGGTAACGTTCCGAAAGATAGACCCACATCGGGATCTCGGCCATTTCCTGAAGATAAAAGCGGGGATCGTGCCCCAATCGAACAGAAACGGCGTCCGAATGGTCGGACACGAACAGGAAGACGTCAACGTCGTGAGCCTGTGCCAGCGCAAACAGTTTGGACAACATCCGGTCGTTGAAACTGATACTCAGTTCATACAGCGAAAGATCCGGCTCGTCGAACTGCGTATCGGGCGGGAACGACAGATCGTAGGGATAATGGTTGCCGTTCATGTGGATAAACGTCAGCGACCGATCCGCATCCAGAATCCTGCCGTCCTCCAGATGCCGAAGGACGTCGAGGTCGCGGTAGGGCATCGGTTCGGGCGAGAAATAGACGTGATCGGCGGATTCCGCCAACGGAGAGAGCGTGCTGACCGAGACCGATATTTTCTCCTGTCCGCTTACCCAGCTCGTTTGATACTGATACCATTTCGCGATGTCGATCAGGGAAGTCGCGTCCGCGATCTCGTAGCCCTTGCCATTGTACTGATTCAGACTCGTCAGGAGGAGCAGCAGGACACGCTGCGTCTGGACATGGCAGGAGTAGGGGTGCTTGAAGAGGAAGAACCCCTCGTCGTTCAGCATGCTCGATTGGAACGGAGTGGTGTTTTTGGAGTAGCCATAGCACCCCATATAATTCCGATTGCAGGACTCCCCGATCGCGACGACATATTTCCCCGGGAAACAACCGCGGTTGTCTATCACCGAAAGGCGTTCATGCAGTCGTTTGCTGTACTCCGCGCGGTTTTTGTTGTACATCTTGAGGTCGTTGAAGTAAAACCACGGAGACTCCATGACCATGTACATGCGAGGCAGGTGGTAGTGATACATGCTCAGCACGCCCCCCAGCATGAAGCAGACAAAGAAGGCTGCCGAACAGCAGAACGCCGCTTTCCCGGTCATCCTCTTCCGGCGACTGATCCGATCCTTGAACGGAGAAAACGCAAACCGCGCGAAAAACCAGAGCCCGAGGATGACCAGGAACAGCCAAATGAGCAGAAGCAGGCCATTGTTGAGCCCGAAAAAGTAGTGAAACGCCTCCTGGCGGTCCGTCTGCATGATCGCGAACATGGCGTCATGATCGAGCCCCCTCCCGGAAAAGAGCGCGTTTCCGATCACGGCGAGGGAAAACAGGAAAAACAGGTAGTACAGAAACGACCTGGCAAACGAGACGATCCGCGATTTGCAGCAGAAAGAATAGAGATTGAGGAGCAGGAAGAACGCCGCCGTCGTCGCAGCATGATAATACGTGCGGTAAAACCTTCCCTTGCGGAAACCGCTCGGGACTTCCTCGCCCCATGTCGGGGTTTTGTACTCGAAAAAATTGATGTAATCCATCGCGAGGAACAACAGGGTAAGCACAATGACCGGCAGCGTCTTCCGAACGCCGATGGCCCGGATGGAGAGCGAAACACAAAAAGCCCAGACAATCAGCGAGAAGGCGCTCAGGGAACAAAACGCGAGATCGAATTGAGGATCGAACGTGGAATACCTGGCGTACTCCAGGGAAAAGAGCAGAAGAGCCGCCGAGGCAAGCGGGCGGAACGCTTTCCAGAACGGTTTCGAAAAGAGGCGGGAATAATGTGAAAGAATCATCGTTTTCATTGTGTTCATTGTTGTTTGGTCAGGTCACTCTTCCCTGCAGTCGCCGACGCAGCCGAACGGGATATGGACGGAGGGGGTGAATTCCTTGGCGGCTTCGAGGTGGGGCGACCATTGATCGTCGAAATAGATGTGCGGGCGGAGCTGTTTCAGGATGCGGCTTTTGTTCATACCGCCGAGGGAGAACGTCTGGTCGACCGTGATGTCCCAGTCGCGCAGGGTGGTGGCGAGACGGAGCTGCGCGGGGCCGCTTCGCGCGGTCACGATGGCCGTGCGGAGATAACGGTGATAATGCGGGTCGGCGTCGCGTCGATCCTCCTCCAGACGGTGCAGTCGGCTGAGTTTGGAGAAGAGGTCGGCGAGGGGGCCGGGTCCGAGCGGGACGGCGGATTTCTTCGCCTCGGACTGCCAGAACTGGTCGATGCCGCCGGACTGGAAGACCTGTTCGGCGCTGTCGTCCGCGAGCACGCCGTCGAAGTCGAACGCCACCCGGAGCTCGTCGTCGTCCGCGTCGTCGTTGAGCTTGCTGTCCAGCACGTAGCCCGCGGCGAACCCGCTTCGGATGGCGTCGCGCACGTCCTCCACGTTGCCGGAGAGGAACAGCGACACGTTGTACGCGCCGATGTAGTCGACCGGGCGACCGTCGGTCAGGAACGCCGACCGGGTGATCCCGAGCTTGTAATGGTCGATGCAGCGGAGCACGCGGTTGCCGGTGTCCGGGTCGTTGTGGCTGAGGAGCACGACCTCGACCGGCTGGGTCTCCGGGAAAAGCTCGTTGAACTTCAGAAAACGCCGGATGAACGGGAACGCGATCCCGGGCGCGAGGACGGTATTCTCGTGTTCGCGCTGGTACCTGCGGTAGGCCGCGAGCCCCTGGCTGCGGAAGATCGCGTCGGCTTCGTCGAGGCGGAAAAGCGCGCTGGACGCCACGGCGACGACGAGTTTGTCTTCGATCGGGAACGGCATGTCAGAACCCTCCCGAACGAATGAAGTCGAACGCCGCCGGGATCCGCGCGAGCAGGTCGTCGGCGATGAGGCCGCGCCCGGCGAACGGCGCGTCGAGTTCGCCCAGCAGTCCGTGCAGGAAGACGCCGGACTTCGCCGCTTCGAAGAGGTCGCCGGAGTTCGCCGCAAACGCCGCGATCACGCCGGAGAGGATGTCCCCGCTGCCGGCTGTCGCCAGCACGGGCGAGCCGGAGAGATTGAGCGCGGAAATGCCGTTCGGCGAGCTCACGACCGTGCGGACGCCCTTCAGCACGACGTGGAGCGCGGTGAACCTCGCCAGAGCTTCGGCGCGTTCGGTCCGGTTCCGCCCGGAGGACAGCCCGATGGCGGCTTCGATCCGCTTCATCTCGCCCTCGTGCGGCGTGACGACCGTAGCGGTGCCGAGTTCGTGCAGCAGACCGGGGTGCTTTGCGATCAGGTTCAGGGCGTCGGCGTCCAGCAGCAGCGGACACTCCGCGGTGCCCATCAGGGCGCGCAGGAAAGGCACGGTCTCCTCGGATGTATTCATGCCCATGCCGACCGCGACCGACGCGACGTGCGACGGCAGCTTCAATGCGTCGAAGGAGCTCTGCGTGAAGACGCCGCGTCCATCGTCGGGGAGACGTTTCACGATCAATGCCTTCGGCGGCGCGCAGACGATTTCCATGGACGCAGGCACATACACGGTCACGAGTCCGGCGCCGGCCCGGAGCGCGGCCTCCGCCGTCAGGAACGGCGCGGAGGGGTAGTCCGAACTCCCGCCGACGACGGCCACATGACCGCGTTTCTGCTTGTACGTGTCGAACGCCACCGGGCGCAGCCGGCTCTTCACGTCCGGCAAGCCGGTGCAGAGCACGTAACGTTCGATCGAGTCCTCGCTTTCGGGCGGCAATCCGATGTCGATCACGCGGATTCGTCCGCAGAGAGCGGGCCCCTGCCCCGTCAGCATCCCGGTCTTCGGGAACCCGAACGTGACCGTGACGTCGGCCCGGACTGCCGCGCCGCCGCGCACTTCGCCGTCGTCCGCGTCCAGGCCTGACGGCAGATCGGCGGCGACGACCGGGACGTTCAGGTAGTTCAGGAGATTGATCCAGTGGAGCCAGGGTTCCCTGAGCGTGCCGCTGAACCCGGTCCCGAGGAGCGAATCGATCACGATCGCGCCGGTGAGGTCGGCGGCGTGAAGTTCGGTGCGGCGTTCGATCCCGGGCGGCAGCTCGTCCCATGCGCGAAGTGCGTCCCCTTTGAACTCCGATGCGGGGGACGTATGGAAAATGCGGACGGGGAATCCGAATTCGTAAAGCTCCTTCGCCGCGACGAACCCGTCGCCCGCGTTGTTGCCCTTTCCCGCCAGCACGGCGAAGAACGCGCCCCGGGCGCGGAACTGCGCGGCTTCGCGGGCGAGCGCTTTGCCGGCGCGCTTCATCAAGGGCCAAGAATCGACCTGTCCGAGCTGAATGGCCGAAGCCTCTATGGAACGCATCAGGGTGCCGGAAACAGCTTTCATGCGCTTTCTCCTGTATGTTTTCGCGGAAATAATCCGTTTTTGATTTGTCTTAATGGCGTTTACGGTGTAAATTTACTACATCTTTTTTCTTTTTCAATACGACCCGACACCTTTCCACCCTTTTTTTTATGGCCATTTACGAAGAAAAACAGCCGGCGGCGCACTGGAGCGCCATCCTGATCGCCGTCGGATTCCTCGTGAGCTTCCCGCTGATCCAGATCGGGATGAACGAGCTTTTCTCGACCGAGGGCGAGTTCGCCGCGGCCGCTCTCGAGTTCAGGGGACTGAACACACTGGTCACGGTGCACGGCACGCTGCCTCCCGACGAGGTCATGCCGCTGTTTCCGGCGCTGGTGCGCCTGCTGCTGGACTGCGGGCTTCCGCTCGAATTCTCGCTGCGGTTCATGTCGCTGCTGCCGCTGGGGCTGATGGCGCTCTTCACCGCCCTGGTCTGCGGACGCTCCGCCGGACGTCAGGCGGGCGCGGCCGCGGCGGTCGTGGTACTCACGACGATCCTGGCGGGTTCGAAAGCGCCGGAGGGGTATCCGCATCTGCTGTCCGCGCTGATCGTGTACGGTGGCTGGATGCTGTGGTTCTACCTCGGATTCGTGCGGTCGAACTGGAACGCCGCCTGGCTCGCGGTCGGGCTCTTCGGCGGGCTGGCGTTCTACGCGAACGGTCTCACGGCGGTCGTCTATTTCCTCGTGCCGCTGGCGTTCCAGCAGAGACCGTTCACGGTGTGGACGAAGCTCAGCAAGCCGGGTCTGCTCGGAGCCGTCCTGCTCGGCACCGTCTTCTTCTTCGCCTGGCTGACCCCGATCCAGAACTGGCTGGCCTCGAATCCCGAAGTCCCCGCCGAAACCGTGTCGTTCCATGTGATGGAATACTTCAAGGAGATCGCGGTGCGGCCGTTCGACGCGGCGCTGAGGTTCTTCCCGTGGTGCCTGATGCTGTGGGCGCCGTTCTGCCCAGCGCTGATCGCCATCGAACGCAATCCCCTGCTCATCAAGTACCACCGCATCCTCTTCGTGGTGCTCGGTCTGCTGATCTGGTTCAATCCCCAGGCGAAACCGCGCGATTATTTCTACCTGCTGCCGCTGGCGGCCGCCCTCGCGGCGTTCAACTACTGGATCCTCGTGCGGCGTTATGCCGGGCAGTTCTTCACGCTGTTTCTGATCCTGGCGGCCGTGGCCCTGGCGGCTGGGATCGCCGCAGCGGCGTATCTGCTCCTGCCGCAGGAGGTCTTCGCGAAGATCGTGATCGGGTTCGAACTCCCGCAGGAGAAACCGTCCTTCACGCTCCTGAACACGGCCGAAGTCGCGCTCTCGCTCGCCGCATCCGTGGCGGCGATCGTGCTCATCCGCGCGAAACGCCCCGTCTGGATGACGTATCTCTTCGTTTTCGCCTCCTTCATGCTGCTCTTCTGGTCGGTCGTGAACCCGGTCCGGAGCATGAAACGCGGCAAGGAAGAGCTCAGCCGGGGGATACTGAACGCCCTGGCGGAGAAAGACGCTCCTCAGGACCGCGCGCCGATCGTGCTGTACAAGGACCCCGCCATCAAAGGACTCTATTCCGAGGGCTGTTACCTCGGGATCCCGATACGGACGCTCGCCCACGACAAGATCCCGGCGAGCGTCGACCCCGCCTACGTCCTGACCGCGGACGTGCCATCCCACCATTCACGCACCTGGACCCGCCTTTACGACTGCGAGTACCGCAACGAACACCTGTACATCTACAAAGGCGTTCCCATCAGGAAGGAACTATACGATGACGACGACTACTACGACGACTACGAATGACGCCAGGCCGTTCCTGGCCGCTGCCACCCTGGACGAGATCGCGGCCGCATTGAAGGCCGCCGGTCAGCCTGCATACCGCGCGAATCAGGTCTACGACTGGGTCGTGAAGAAATGGGTCGTGGACCCGGCCCTCATGACGAACCTGTCGGCCGCGGCGAAGGATGCCCTCGCGGGGGCGTTCCGCTGCGCCACGGTCGCCATCGAATCCGAACTCCCCGCGGACGACGGCTCCGCGAAATACCTGCTGCGCCTGCACGACGGCGAGACGGTCGAATGTGCCCGGATCCCCGCCGAGGACGGCCGCACGACGTTCTGCCTGAGTTCCCAGGTCGGCTGCCCGGTCTCCTGGGTGTTCTGCTCCAGCGGGGCCGACGGTCTGACCCGCAACCTCGCCGCAGGCGAGATCATCGAGCAGTATTTCCTGCTGTGCCGCCAGCTGGGGCAGCCGCCGGACAACGTGGTCATGATGGGCATCGGCGAGCCGCTGCTGAACTTCGACAACCTCGTCGAGGCGCTGAACGTGATCACGAACCCGGACGGGGTCGCCCTCGCCCAGCGCAGGATCACCATCTCCACCAGCGGCTGGACGCCCGGGATCAAGGCCCTCACCGACCTCGGCAAACAGTGGAACCTGGCGCTGTCGCTCCACGCTCCGGACGACAAGACGCGCGCACTGCTCATCCCCACGAAATTCCGCCGCGACATCCGCGAGATCCTGGCCGCCTGCCAGCGTCACCGCGACGTGACCGGCCGCCTGCTCACGATCGAGTACGTGCTCCTCGCAGGCGTCAACGATTCGCCGGAGACCGCGCGCAAATTCGCACGCCTCGCCGCCGACGTCCACGCGAAAGTCAACCTCATCCCGTACAACAAGGCGCGGGGAGCCTTCGAACGCCCCTCGCGCGAAGCCGTCAAACGGTTCGAAAACGCCCTCAAAACGCTCCATGTGCCGGTCACGGTCCGGGTGGAAAAGGGCGCATCCGCCACGGCCGCCTGCGGCCAGCTCCGGGCGAGCGCGAAGAAACGCCCCGCCGCTAAAGCCGTCACATTCGCCGCGGCCGTCCTCACGATGCTCGCCGCGACCTCCTGCTCGCTCTTCTCGGGTTCGAAGGAGCTCACGCCGGACCAGCGCGAACTCCTCGCCCGGGTCATCAGTCCCGAGGAGGACCTGACCCCGCTGTACGAGATCCTCGCCTACACCGACCCGAATTTCACCGATCCCGAGACCGGCCGCACGCCGCTCATGACCGCCGTGGCGCTCTCCGATACGCCCCGCGTGTCCGCCCTGCTGGCCTCGAAGGCCGATCCCGAAGCCAGGGACTCCAACGGTCTCCGGGCAATCCATTTCGCCGCAGGCGACCCCGATCCCGCCCTGCTCCGCACGCTCATCGTGGCCGGGGCGGACGTGAACCCCAAGGGCCGCGCCGGGAAGACGCCGGTCATGGAGGCCGCGCGCCTCGGACTGCCCCAGAACGTCCGCATCCTCACCGAAGCCGGGGCCGACCTCGACCGCCACGACGACATGGACCGGAACGTCGTCATGTTCGGCGCGATGGCGAAGCAGTCCTCGCTCGAAATCGTGAAGTACCTGCTCGAAAACGGCGCGCCCGACTTCTCGTTCACGGACAAGGGCGACACCCCGCTCTTCATGGCCATCGACCACGGGAACACCGACACCGCGCTCTACCTGATCGACCGCGTGGAGCAGTTCGTCGGCAACCGGGGCATCAAGGCCGGCCCGGTCGAGGTCGAGTTCACCATCATCAACCGTTACAACGAGGCCACCGTGATCGGTCTCCTCGCCATGAAGCACGCGATCTTCGCCGACGACATAACGATCGTGGAGGCGCTGGTCGACCGCGGTCTGCCGCTCAACTCCAGCGTGAACCGCATCTACAAGGCCATGAAGTTCTTCAACTTCGAAGGCCTCCACGAACTGCTCGCGCGAAACAACGTGATCCAGGACGGCAAAAAGCCGCTCTTCTGGGCTGCGGAGGCCGGAAATCTCCCGATCGCGGAGTATCTGGTGGAACACGGAGCCGACCCGAACGAGATCGACCATCTGGGCAACCGCCCGGTCGATTACGCGCGGAAAAAAGAAGTCGTGGACTTCCTCAACAAAGCCATGAAATGAGCTCCGGCAGTTTCAAGACCCGGTACATGATCCTGCGCAAGACGCCGTTCCGCGACACCAGCCTGGTCGTGGCCGGGATCAGCGCGGATTACGGGCGACTGGATTTCGTGCTGAAGGGAGCGCGCGCCATCGGAAAAAAACAGTTTCCGACCGCAGACGTCTTCCGCGAATTCCACCTCGAATTCCGTCCCGCGAGACGCCCGGAATCCATGCCGACCGCCGTTTCTCTGGACCTCGCGGCCGCGCACGACGCCATCGTGCAGTCCACCGACTGCTATCTCGCGGCATGTTCCTTCGCCGCGGAGACTCTCCGCCGCGCCCAACCCATGCTGGAAATGAACCTCGCGTGGCAGGCTTTCTCCGTGATGCTCACGCGCATGGAGCGCACGCACGAACCCGAACGCCATCTGATGCTCGCGCGCCTGGCCGTCCTGCGCGAACACGGGTTCCTCTCCGGCGCGGTCCCCTACCCCGAGCTGCTCTCTCCGCTCCTGCATTGTGCCGTCGACGCCGACGCACCGTGGCCGGACGGGCTCGACGATACGGCGCTGAACCGTCTCGCCGGATGGGTCGAAATGCGCTACCGGATGATGTCCGCCTGACCGGATCGACGTCGCCCCGCCCCTTTTTTTGAGGCGAAAACCGGGAAAAAACGAAAAAAAACGAAAAAGGGTGTAGAATCCGCGCGGATGATGCGTTCTTATAAAAGAGCCTTTTTTTGTCGGCCATACATGTAAATCAACTTTTCTTGATGCGGGGTGTAGAACTGGCGAAAAGGGCTCCTTTTTTTTGCCATGATTTCTCTTCCCCCGCCCGGACGTTTTCGGACAAAAATAGCGGAGACCTGTAGAATCGGCAGAAATACCGCGTTCTTGCACTCGGAGCGACAGACGCTCCGCAAACCTTTCACCACCCCCCAAACCAACGGAGGCAGCTATGAACAACAAGCTCATGACACTCGCCGCCATCGGGATCGCCTTCGCCGGGCTGGGAACGACCGACACCGTTCTGGCTCAGGCAGCAGCGCGAACGCCCCGGATGGGAATCGCTCGGACCTCACCTGCACGCGGGATGCGCCAGGGAGCCGGAAGTATGCCGAGAGGCTTTATGCCCGGCGGACGCGGACAATTCGCTCCGAACGGACCTCTCCCT
>JAFYBD010000074.1 GCA_017540385.1 Lentisphaeria bacterium | reverse complement strand
CGCCGCCAGCCGCGCGAAGAGCAGCGCGATCTCGTTGTCGCCGATCGTCAGCACGTCGCCGTAGAGGAACATGTTCAGGCCGCGCGAGGCTTCGCGGTTGCGGTTCACGATCGCCAGGCCGAACGCCACAACGGCGGAAAAAATGATGCCGATGACCGTGTCGGTCGAGAGACGGCTGCCGCGCCGCAGGTACATGATGAGCAGTCCGATCACCAGCGCGAGGGCGGGCATCGTGAAGTCCACCGGGAGCGAGAAGATGAGGCCGACCGCCACGCCCGCGAACGCGGAGTGGCCGATGGCGTCGGAGAAGAACGACATGCGCGAATTCACCACCTGCACGCCGGAAAGCGCGGCCAGAGGCGCGATCAGAAGCAGGCCCAGCATGGCGCGCCGCATGAATTCCGGCTCCATGCACTCGAACGGGAAGAGGCACGCGGTCAAATCCGCGATCCTGAGGATAAGATCATTCAGCATGGCCTGCCTCCCCGTGGTGGTCGAGAGCGTGAGCGTGGCCGTGGTCATGGCCGCAGGAACAGCCGTGCCCCGCCGGAGCGTCCACATGGCAGTGATCGTGCAGATGCAGGTGTTCCGCCCGCAGCGGGCAGTCCTCGGGACATTCGCGGACGTCCTGCGGGATGCCGTGGAGGTCCGGCAGCCCCAGATGCAGGCCGAAGGTCTCGGACAGCACGTGGTGCGTGAGGGCGCGGCGGGGTTCGCCCTCGCCGAAAACTTTATGGTTCAGGCAGATCACGTGGTCCGCGTGAGCGGTCACCGTGGCCAGGTCGTGGCTGATCATGATCTGCGTGAAACCGCGTTTCTCCCGGACGCGCCGGAGCAGTTCGCAGCAAATCTGCCCGCCCTTGAAATCGACGCCGGAGGTCGGCTCGTCCAGGATCAGGATGTCGGGTTCCTGAAGCAGGGCTTGCGCCAGCAGCACGCGCTGGATCTCGCCGCCGGAGAGTGCGCCGAAGGCATGGTCGGCGAGACGGACACATTCGACCTCCTCCAGGTATTGCAGGATGCGCGCCTCGTGGCGTTTGCTGTGTCCCAGGAAGAGCGGCATGCGCTGAAGTCCGGACAGCAGATAGTCCATCACGGTCATCGGGATGTCGCGGTCGAAGACGAGGCGCTGCGGAACGAATCCGAACCGGGGACGGCGCGCCGCACCCTCGAGCGAGGGGAAGGCGATCCGGCCGGTGCATTTGACCTGACCGAGCACGGCCAGGGTCAGCGTGGTCTTGCCCGCGCCGTTCGGCCCGACGATGGCGGTGCATTTGCCGAGCGGGATGCGGGCGCAGACGTCGTCCAGGATCCGGTTTTCGCCGAGCACGAGCCCGACGTGTTCGAACCTCACGGCGTCGGCGGAGGATTGTTCCACAGCTGCGTTCATTATTCGGCGAGCGCTTTCTTCATGAGTTCGAGGTTGCGGGACATCGTGTCGACGTAATACCCCGCCGGAGGATCGACGGGGCCGGAGGCCACGGGGTCGAGCTTGACGACGGTCGAACCTGTCTCCTTCGCGAGGAGCTCGGCGAGCTCGTCCGGGTACTGCGGCTCCGTGAAAATGACCTTCACGCCGTGCTCCTTGAACTCCTTCGCGAGATTCGCGATCTCGGCGGGAGACGGCGGGGTCTCGGGTTCGGCATAGATCGGGATCGGCAGCTCGAATCCGCAGTCGTGGAGCAGATAGTCGAAGATGTTGTGCTGGGCCGCGACGTGTTTGGACGCGAACGGCTCGAGCTGGGTCTTGAATTCATTCGCGAGGGTTTCGAGCTGACGGTCGAGCTTTTCGGCGTTCGCATAGAACGCGTCGGCGTGCTGGAGATCGTTTTTCGCGAGGGCGTCCGCGATGTTCGCGACGATCTTGCGGGCGGCGTTCGGGCTCGCGAAGAAATGTCCGTTCTCCGCGCCGTGATGGTGGTGATGATGCTCCCCGGCCTCGTCTTCGTCGTGATCTTCGCCTTCGTGGTCGTCGTCATCGTCGTGGTCGGCGTGCTCGTCGTGTTCATCAGCGTCTCCGACGACCTCGAGCCCGGCGCTGGTGTCGACGACCAGGACGCCTTTGTTCACGCTCTTCGCGGCCTTGCAGAGATGGTCGTCCAGTCCCGCGCCGTTCGCGAAGAGCAGCAGCATCCTCTTGCCGATCTTCAGCAGGTCGTTCGCGGTCAGCGCGTAGTCGTGGGGGCAACCGGCGTCCGCTGGCGTGAGCAGAGTCACGTCGACTCCGGTGCCGGCGGTCACTTCGCGCGTGAGCACCCAGATCGGATACGTGGTCGCGGCAACGTCGCAGCCGATGTCGATGGTTTCGGACTCAACCGCGCGGGCATGTGGCGCCATGATGCGGCCGGGCAGGAAGTACAGCACCGCGCAGAGCGCGACCAGGATGACGAGGAACGCGATCGTGATGAATCTCATGGTTTTCTCCTTTTTTCAGGCGGGGGTAAAAGTTCAGGGGGTCCGGCTGTTTCTTTTTAGGGGTCTAATACTATACACAAAAACGAAAAAAAAGCAAGTCCGGACGCTAAAAAAAGCTTGCGGACGAGCCTTTTACAGCCTCAAATCCGCTTCGCGCTTGCATTTTCGCGAATGTATGGTATTGTTTCTCATCCCATCATCCACTCACAGGAGGCACCCATGTCCGCAGCGGTCCTGACATCCACCATCGCGGGTTCCTGGTATCCGGGCGACCCGGCCAAACTCGCAGCAATCGTCGATTCGTACCTGAAACCCTGCCCGAAGCAGGAGAAGCCGTGCAACGTGCTGGTGGCGCCTCACGCCGGGTACGCCTACTCGGGACCGACCGCGGGATACGCCTACGGGACCGTCGACGGGAAGAGCATCCGCCGTGTGATCCTGCTCGCGCCGAGCCACCGGTACGCGATCCGCGACCTGGCCGTCGTGCCGATGGCTGACGCTGTCTCGACGCCGCTCGGGACGATCCCGCTCGAAACCGGGCTCCGCGACGCCCTGCTGGATTCGCCGTTCTTCCGCGGCGACGACGGCGTCCACCGTGCCGAACACAGCACGCAGATTCAGTATCCGTTCCTCCAGCGCGTGCTCGGCGAATTCAAACTCCTGCCCGTCATCGTGGGGCAGCTGAGCGCGACCGCCGCCGACCGTCTCGCCGAAATGCTGAAGCCGCACCTCACGAACGACACGCTGCTGGTCGTGAGCTCGGATTTCATCCATTACGGCGCGGATTTCGACTACGAACCGTTCCCGGAGGACACCGAGGCGAAAACGCGGGCGCTCAACCTCGACGCGGCGGATGCCATCTGCAAACGCGACATCCAGCGCTTCGAACGCCTCATGAACGAGACCGGGGCGACCATCTGCGGGCGCGAACCCATCCGGGCGGCGATGCGGATGCTCCCCGAAGGCGTGACCGGCACCATGCTCCGCTACGCCACCAGCGCCGACGGCGACCGCAATTTCTCCCGTTTCGTCTGCTACTGCTCCATCGGGTTCCACGCCGACTTCCCGGCCGCGCCCGAAACGCCCGCCGGAACGGACTCCTCCGAGCTCACAGCCGAAGACAAACAATTCCTGCTGGACCTTGCACGTCGCGCGATCCAGTATGCACTGAACACGCGCATGATCCCGACCGCCGACGCGCTCGGGGTGAACCCGAACACGCTGCCGCACGCCATGAAGCTCAACATGGGCGCGTTCGTCACGCTCAGCATGAAGAGCAATCACAGGCTCCGCGGCTGCATCGGCGAGATCGAGCCGCGCCGCCCGCTCTGGAAAGCCGTGCTCGGACGCGCCGTCGACGCGGCGTTCCGCGATCCGAGGTTCCTGCCGCTCACGCAGGAGGAATTCCGCGAGGTCGAACTCGAAATCTCCGCGCTCACTCCGGCTGTCCCGGTCGACAGCTGGCGCGACATCGTGATCGGCCGCCACGGGATGACCCTCTCGAAGTTCGGGCGCTCGGCGGTGTTCCTGCCGCAGGTCGCGCCGGAACAGGGTTGGGGCATCGAGGAGACGCTGACGCACCTCGCCATGAAGGCGGGACTGCCGCCGGACGCCTGGCGCGAGGGGGCGACGTTCACGGTGTTCGAGGCCGTCGTCTTCCACGAATAACCCTCCCCCACCTCGAAACGAGTTCAGAAAAAACGCCCCCGGGAAGCGGTTCCCGGAGGCGTTGTTTTTTACGCTCAGATTGAGCTGGCCCGGTCAGTCGGCGGACGGCCGGAAGTCGATCACCTGCAGCTGGCGTTTGCGTTCGCCGTAATACTCGTTGATCTGCGGCTGGGCGATGATGTCCCAGCGCATGCCCATTTCGAGGTGCTTGTTGAACGCGATGAAGTCGCAGGAGGTGCCGGCGGCGTCCGTGAACACGCCCTTCGTATGCACCGAGCGGATCGGCAGGAGGCGCGTGATCTCAAGGCCGCGGATCAGGTAGAGCGGCTGCGGATTGCTGTGGCCGAAGGGGCCGAGCATCGCGTGGTAACGGAAGAACTCGTCGTTGAGCTCGCTCAGGCGGACGACGCCGTCGTAGTTGATGTAGTTGATGAGGTCGGACGGCTGGGCTTCCTCGCGGACGCACCGCTCGAATTCCTGCTGGAACTCGGCGATCTTGTCCTTGTTCATGCCGAGGCCGACGGCCATCGGGTGACCGCCGAACCGCGTGAGCAGATGCGAGCACTTCGACAGGATCTTGATGAGGTTCAGATTGCCGACGCTGCGGCCGGAACCGTGCGCCTCGTTGCCGATGATCGTGAGCACGATGGTCGGGCGGTTGTAGTCGCGTGCGAAACGCGAGGCCACGATGCCGATCACGCCCTGATGCCAGTTTTCGCCGGCGGCGATAATCGACATGTTCGAGGCGAATCCGGGGGCGCTCTCCACCTGGGCCTTCGCCTGGAAGAAGATCTCCTGTTCGATCGACTGGCGGCGCTGGTTGAACTCGTCGAGCCTGGCGGCGTATTCGTAGGCGTCCACGATGTTGTTCGCGGTCATGAGCGCCAGGGCGGACGAGGCGTTCCCGAGTCGGCCTGCGGCGTTGAGGCGCGGCGCGAGCTTGAACGTGATGTCGGACGGCTGGATGTTCGTCTCCACCCGGGCGTGCTGGATGAGCGCGTTCACGCCGGGCCGGAGCTGCTTCTTCAGCATCTCCATGCCGTACTTCACGAGGATGCGGTTTTCGCCGAGCAGCGGCACGATGTCCGCCACGGTCCCGAGCGCCACGTAATCCAGCACCTCCTGCATGTCCGTGGTGTAGCCGCCCTCGTTGTGGGCGCGCCCGTAGATCACGAACGCAT
>JAFYBD010000073.1 GCA_017540385.1 Lentisphaeria bacterium | reverse complement strand
TCCCCGTCGTCCACGGCAGCGCGCTCTTCCAGCGCGGCGAGACCCAGGCGCTCGTGATCGCCACCCTCGGCGGCCCGAAGGACGCCCAGGAAAGCGACAAGGTCTACGGCGGCACCCAGGTCAAGAAGTTCTACCTGCACTACAACTTCCCGAACTACAGCACCGGCGAGACCGGCCGCATCGCGGGCCCGGGCCGTCGCGAGATCGGCCACGGCAACCTCGCGGAACGTTCCGTCGCGCAGGTCGTGCCGAAGGATTTCCCGTACACCGTCCGCTGCGTCTCCGAGATCATGGCGTCGAACGGCTCCACCTCGATGGCCTCCGTCTGCGGCGCCACGCTCGCCCTGATGGACGCCGGCGTGCCGATCAAGTCCCCGGTCGTGGGCATCTCCTGCGGCCTCGTGACCGACGACACCGGCAAGGAATTGCTCCTCACCGACATCATCGGTGCGGAAGACCACTTCGGCGACATGGACTTCAAGGTCTGCGGCACCGAAGAAGGCATCACCGGATTCCAGCTCGACCTGAAGCTCCCCGGCATCCCGATCGCCACCCTCGCGCGCGCCATGCAGCAGAACAAGGCCGCACGCGCCGAAATCCATAAAGTCGTCCGCAACTGCATCGCCGCACCCCGTCCCGAGGTCAGCCCGCGCGCTCCGCAGATGGAAGTGGTCCACATCAATCCGGACAAGATCGGCGCCCTCATCGGCACCGGCGGCAAGAACATCAAGGAGATCACCGAGTCCACGCAGTCGCAGGTCGACATCGCCGACGACGGCTCCGTGAGCATCCTCGCCGCGAACAAGGACGTCCTCGAGGAAGTCAAGCGCAAGATCCAGTTCTACACCGCCGAGGCCGAGATCGGCAAGATCTACCGCGGCGTCGTGAAGACCGTGAAGGACTTCGGCGCGTTTGTCGAGATCCTGCCCGGCCAGGACGGCCTGCTGCACATCTCCGAGATGGCGAACTACCGCGTCCAGAACGTCACCGACATCTGCAAGGAAGGCGACGTCGTGAGCGTGAAGGTCGTCGACATCGACCGCAGCGGCAAGATCCGTCTGAGCCGCAAGGCCGCGCTCGAAGAGCTCGACGGCAAGAAGCAGTAAGACAGATTCTCAAAAATCTTACAATTCTAATGGGCCGGACTCCACAACAGGATTCCGGTCCATTCTTTTTTTTGAAGAAAAACGCAGTTTTATTGAATTTGCATTTGAAAATATGACGCAACGCGTTATATTATTCGTCACTGGGGACAAACCATGATAAAAAGTTTCAAAGACAAAGAGGCGGAAAAGATATATGACGGCTTACGGTCGGCAAAGCTGCCGGGAAACATTCAGGATACCGCCCGCCGCCGGTTAAAGTATTTGAATAATGCCGTAAATTTGGAAGATTTGCGAATTCCACCAAGCAATCACCTTGAAGCATTGATCGGACGACCCGGTGTTTACAGCATACGGATTAACATTCAATGGCGCATAACGTTTACATGGAACGATGGCGCGGAAAATGTCAGAATCGAGGATTACCACTAACGGAGGTTCAACTATGGCAAACGAGGCAAAATATCTTAAACCCGTACATCCCGGCGAAATACTGCTTGAAGATTTTATGAAGCCGCTTAACCTTTCGCAAAACAGGCTGGCGCGGGAAATCGGCGTGCCACCGCGCAGGATAAACGAAATCATACACGGAAAACGCGCGATAACAGCAGATACCGCCATGCGGCTAAGCCGTTTTTTCGGCACTTCCGCGCAAGTGTGGCTTAATTTACAAGCAGAATATGAGCTGGATTCTGTTATCTACAGGGAGCGCATTGAGGGGAAACATACATTCGACTTCATAAAAGTATTCAAGCCTGTCGCCGCCATGCTGTAACGTCGCCCTCACATAGCGGCAAAAGAAGGATGTAACACGATGAACTTCAAATCCCGGCTGCCTGTGTTTCTGCTGACCGGACTGTTTCTGCTGCTGTCGCTGTTTGCGTCGTCGTGCTTTTGGGCCAAAACCTTGCCCAGAGAAGCATACCGGGGGCATCACGTTTATCTGATGAAGGATTACGGCGAGGCGGAACCGTCTGGTCTGTGTCCGTCGGACCGGGAGCCCATGCAGTATCTGAAGGAGATTGACGACACGTTTTTCCTGACGCGGGCGCGAGGAGAGGACGAAGGGCACCGGCACGAACGGGAGTATTATCGCTCTTTGCTCAAGCGCGGGTATTATTCCGACGGGACTTCATCCAAAGGCGAGAAAGTCTCTTATGTGCTTGCGCCGGGGACGCTGTTCCGGACCGACAGATTATTATTCTGGGAATTCGAGAACGGCGGACACATTTACGCCACGGTCTTGAATGGTCCCCTGGCCGGGAAAGAAGTATATGTGAGTTTCGGAGATGATTTCCGCTCTCATCTTACGCCCTTCGAATATCCCGCCGGAGAAACACATCCCTGCTGGCAGGGATCCGGGCGGTACAGCACCGAAATTGTTTTGGACCCGGATCTGGTGGAAGACCTGGGCGAGCTTTCGGATGACGAGCTGAAGGAGAAAGGGCTCTGGCTGGAACCGGGCATGGATGCGGCTTTGAAAGCGGCTATGAAACCGTTCCCGGAAGGAATGGACGAGTTTGTTTTCGATGGGGTGATGGGAGCCGCGCAGACTGCCGACGTCGACGCGCAGCTTCAGCTCAGCCAATGCTATTACGAGGGCGCCGGGGTCAGAAAGAGCCGTGCCAGCGCCGAAAGATGGCTTGAGGCAGCCGTGGAGCAGACGCAGAGGCGCGATCTCGAACTTCGTTTGGCTTTCATGTATGCGGACGACTGGGGCCGGAGAGGCTTTCGTATGGAAAAAGCGGAGAAGATATTCCGGAAATACGCGGAGCAGGGCGATGCGGACGCGCAATTCTGCCTCGGGCTGCTGCTGGAATGCGGATATGGAAATGTTAAATTCTCCCTTCCGGTCGATCAGGAAAAGCTTGAGAAATGGAAGGAGTCGGTCGAATGGCACCGGAAGGCCGCTGATCAGGGTGATGCCCGGGCGATGCGGGCGCTCGGTATGGCTTATTGCGAGCCGTCGGAGACGCCATGGTTTTGGCCCACGATCGTGCGCGTTGACCGGGACATGGAGCAGGCCGCGGAATGGTTTAGAAAAGCGGCAGAACTTGGCGATTTTGCCGCCCAGCGCAACCTGGGGTATCTCTACCTCAAGGGCAAAGGTGTGAAAAAGGACAAGGCAGAGGCGCGGAAATGGCTGGAAAAGGCTGCCGCTCAGGGCGACGTATACGCAGCCGAACTTCTGAACGAGATCAAATAGGCCCGCCGTGCGGCATGAGGGTTCCGCTGTTTTGCTTTTCCACGCGTTTCCGGGCAAAAGAAAGGCTCCGACGCCGGAATGGCTGTCGGAGCCCGGATCGGAGCCTTCCGCGCCGGAAACCTGCCGCGGAAAGCGTTTCCGAATAAGACCGCTTATTTCTGCATGTCCTTGATCGCCTTGTCGATGGCGTCGTTGGTGTCTTCGGCGGCCTTTTCGGCCTTCTTCGTGAACTTGTTCACGCCGGAGTTGGTGTTGTCGATGGCCTGATCGAGCTTTTCGCCGGGAGTCTCGGCTTTCTTTTCGCAGGCGGTGAAGGTCATGGCCGCGGCTGCCGCGACGAGGACGGTGAGGGTGAGGATTTTTTTCATGTTGCTACTCCTTTCAACGCAGTATGAATGATTGGTGGTATGATGAGAGCCCGTGATGCGGGGTCACTGGGCTTTCTTTTTCGGCTTGATCGTGAGGATGAACCCGAGGGCGAGGCTGAGGAACGCGCTCATGAGGACCTGGTAGTTCGCGGGGAGGGAGAACGTCACGGTGTGCGCCGGGATCCAGAAGACGACGATGGTCTTCAGCAGGTAGGAGCCCCAGAGGTGCTTGTCGATGCCTTCGAGGAACTCGGTGCCGCCGAGGAAGCGCTTCCTGGCGATGCAGGTGTTCCAGTATTCGTGGCTGAGCATCATCGGGAAGCAGAAGATGAGGTTGGTCCAGAAGGAAGTGGAGAAGCCCTGCCAGATCTTCTGCGCGGTTTCGTTTTCGAACGTGAGCGGCCACACCGGGGTGCCCATGAGCTCGTGGATGCCTTTGCCGAAGATCGCGAAAGCGATGGTGAAGAGCATGCCGTACACGCCCCAGACGATGAACTTCGCGACGAGGTCGGGGGTCTTCCAGCTGCCGGTCTTGCCGCGCACTTTGATCATTTCGCCGAGCGTGGCGAGCAGACCGACCTTCAGGAAGCCGGAGATGTACGGATACTGCCCGACCACGTTGCCGAAGTTCTTGATGCCGTTCGTGGAGAAGCCGACCCAGTGGAGCCCGGACGAGGAGGAGACGGAGAGCTTCGAAACGTCGATGCTGACATCCGTGCCGTAATCCCACGGGAAGAAGAAGACGAGGCAGACGAACGCTGCGAAGTAGACGACCGCGATGATGTCACCGATTTTGAACTTCATGGTTTGGTTCCTTATGATGTTTGTTAGGTGCTTGGCGATGAACTATAACATAGCATGTAATGCTATAAAATTCAAGCCGATCCGCGGAAAGAAGCTGAAAAACGATCGCGGGAAACGGGATTCGGCTGTCGTTGAGCTGGATTCCGTGGGGAAAAAGAATTCATGGGTTTTATTTCCAAGGCACTAATACAAAATAATGATTTTCGAGACAATATTCCCGAAAAGCCGGTTGCGGGGTCGGCAGATAGCATATTGTTCGAAGTTTTTTAAGGATTTCTTGAAAAAACAACTTGATAATTGAAAAAAGTAAGGATACATTATGACAAGATACATATAACAATATTACGGCATTTTGAATAAAAGCGCCGTCCTTGAACAGGACGGGCTGGCGCAGGCGGAAAATGAGCACAGCGGACCAGATGAGAACAAAATACTCCATCGGGCACTACCTGACGGAACAGGAGGACAGTCCGGCGTCGTTCGCGGAAGTGGCCCGGCGTTTTGCGCCCAGGCTCAAAGAGGTCTTTTTCCCATGGCCGGGGCTCGCGAACGGACGCATTCCCTCCGATGTCGCGCGCGTGAAGGAACGCACCTCGGCCGACCTGCAATACTGCCGCGACCACGGCATGAAGCTGGATCTGCTGGCGAACGCGATGTGTTACGGCGAGACCGCCTGCACGGAGGAGCAGCACCGGCAGATCGTCGACATCGTCGGGCAGCTCGACAAGCTCGGATTGTACCCCGAGAT
The DNA here is from genome assembly GCA_017540385.1 of Lentisphaeria bacterium. Lineage (GTDB taxonomy): Bacteria > Verrucomicrobiota > Lentisphaeria > Victivallales > UBA1829 > UBA1732. The sequence goes on along the minus strand of JAFYBD010000073.1, from coordinate 5,997 downwards.
CGTCACGACCACGTCGCCGTACATCGCGCGGGTCTGCAAGCTCGAATTTCCCGACATCGAGGTCCGGGCGTCCGTGAACATGGAACTGCGGAATACCCTTGCGCTCGAATATCTCTCCCCGCTGTTCGATTCGTTCTACATCAGCCGCGACGTCCAGCGCGACCTGCCGACGTTCCACCGTTTCGCCGACTGGTGCCGCGAGCACGACAAAAAGCTCTGCCTGCTGGCGAACAGCTGCTGCCTGCGGAACTGCCCCTGGCATGCCACCCACGACGCGCTCGTGGCGCACATGGAGTCGCACTCCAAGCTGGGGGTCGACGAGGAGAACTGCAAGCTGCTCTGCTTCGACAATCATCCGAAGGTCGAATACCTGCGCCCGGGCTGGATCCGGCCGGAGGACGTGCCGCTCTTCGAGCCGGAACTCGAGATCGTGAAGCTCGCCACCCGCACGATGTCGTCGAAATACGTCGCCGAGATCGTCGAAGCCTACCTGAACTATTCCTACGACGGCAATCTCCTGCGGCTCCTGAACCCGTATCACGGATTCGAGTTCCGCCCGTACCGGATCGACAACAAGTCGTTCCCCGCCGACTGGATCACCGGCGGCATCGCCGGAAAATGCGCGGAGAACTGCACCCACTGCGGCAAATGCGAGCAGCTCATGAAACAGGTCTTGAAATACGACGTGGACCACTCGGTCCGGGCGACCAGTTATTCCCTCGGCCCCAAGTTCCAGCCGCGTCCGGCGCAGAAACAACAGGCCGATTCCGCGGCGTCCGGCGAACAGGAAGCGAAGGGGAAGCCGTCATGAGCAGGCCGTCCTACACCCTGAACCTGAAGCCGCTCCAGGCTCCAGACTTGAAGCGCCCTGTGACCCCGGACCGGCCGAAAACCGCCCGCAAGTTCGCGTTCGGATATTTCTTCGGAAATCGCACCGGATATTCGTTCCGGGAGCTCGCGGAAGAGTACGCGCCGTTCCTTCGGGAGGTCTGCTTCCCGTGGCCCGGATTGCTCTCCGCTCGTGAGGTCGACGGCGACCCGGCCGAACTCCGAAAACAGCTCGTCGACGATTTGCGGTTCTGCCGTTCGAAGGGCATGCTGCTCGACCTGCTCGCGGATGCGACCTGCTACGGCGATACGGCGTTCAAGTTCGCTCAGCGCGAGGAGTACTTCGGACACTTGAAAGCGATGTCCGACGCCGGCGTCGTGCCGGAGATCGTCACCTCGGTGTCGCCGTACATCGCGTCCATCACGAAGCTGTTCAGCGCGGACATCGAACGCCGCGCGAGCGTGAACGCGAAGCTCTTTTCCACGCTCGCGATGGAGTACATCTCGTCCAAATTCGACTCCCTGTGCATCGGCCGCGACGTCCAGCGCGACCTGCCGACCGTGAAACGATTCGCCGCGTGGGCGAACCAAAACGGCAAGCGGCTCTGCATGACGGCGAACAGCGCGTGCCTCCGGTTCTGCCCGTGGCAGCGGTTCCACGAGACCCTTCACGCGCATCATTTCGCGCACGCGCTGGAGGAGATGAAACGCGTTTCCATGCCGCCGACGCTCTGCTCCGGCGTGGTCGCGGAAAAGCGCTGCGAAGAGATCCTGCGCGGTTCCTGGATCCGCCCGGAGGACCTGCGCCGGTACGAGCCGTACGTCTCCGTCGTGAACCTCTCCACGCAGGAAGCCGCCCGGCCCGATCTGATCCTGCGGGCGTACACGTCCGGCACATTCGACGGCGACCTGCTCCTGCTGCTGGATCGCGATTATTCGTCCGTGCTCGCGCCGATGATCTTCGACAACAAGGCGTTTCCGGCGGAATGGAGTCAGGGGAAGATCGCGGGGCTCTGCGCCGCCGACTGCACGCACTGCGGCAAATGCGCCGACACGCTCAAACGCGTGCTCAGACGCGACCCGGCTCAGCCCGCGTAATTCGAGCTTGTCACAGCTCGGCGCCGATGTTGCGGCCGCGGGAATACAGGAGATCAGAACAAATCGCTGTGCGACCCGGTTCGCATCAACTCAAGAATGAGTTTTTCATTCGAAATGGAGTAAATCAGCAGCCAGTCCGGCCCGATATGGCACTCTCTGGCTCCCTGAAAAACTCCTGACAATGCGTGGTCATGATATTTGCCCGGAAGCTCATTTCCGGATGCTAGGATTTCAATGACCTCATGAACCTTGGAAACATCCAGTTTCCGTTTCACAAGGAGCTTGTAGTCCTTTTGGAAACGGGCCGTATATTTAACTTCGTACTTCACGAGTTCAATGCCTCAATCAGGCTTTTGATGTCATGATAACCCGGTACGTTGGGATCATTCGCGATGCGGTGTCCCTCCGCGATGGCGTCTATTGTTTCCTGATTGACTCGCGGGGCAGCCGTGATTTTGAAGGGAATCTCATGATCCCTGGCAATCCGTTTGAGGTAAATCGTGATGGCGGTGGAGAGATTCAGTCCCATATCCGCCAGACAGCTTTCGACCGCTTGTTTCAATTCGGAATCGACCCGAACACAGAGATTGGATGTACTCATATCTTCCTCCGGATGTTGTATGGTTTCAATACAAATATAATGCACTGTATTGAAAATGTCAAGATCAATCATAAAGAAACAGGAAAAAACTGCGGGCGGGAGAGACTTGGAGAAGACGGCCGGGGTCACAGCTCGGCGCTGATGTTCCGGCCGCGGGAATCGCGCAGGAAGAAGGCTGCGAGGGCGGCGGGGACCGCGATGACCAGGCAGATCGCGAGGATGAGGCGGAAGGCAGTCGGGGACGCCGCGAGGGAGTCCGCGGCCTTGAACCGGTCGAAAAGCCAGCCGGACACCTGCGACAGGGCGATGATGAGGATGTTCGCGCAGAAGTTCACGAACGCGATGGCGCTGGCCGCAAACGTCGCGGGGACGAATTCGCGGCAGGCGGAGATCTGGATGCAGGTGAAGCCGTAGCCCGCGCCGAGCAGCAGGAATCCGGCCCACGCAGCGGCGCGTGCAGTCCCCCCGGGCAGAAGCGTCCCGGCGAAGAGCACGGCGCACCCGGCGGCGAGCATGGTGCATCCGATGGTCTGGAAAACCTTTCTCCGGTTGCCGCAGAGGAAGCTCACGGAGCCGGCGAAGATCATTTCGATCATCACGAGCGTGTTCATGGTGCCGATGGCGGAAGCGTCGGCGCCGCAGACATCGGAGAGGTACTTCTTTCCGAAGACGCTGAGGCAGGACCAGTAGATCACGATCCCCGCCGCGGCGCAGGAGAAGACCGCGACGCATTGCGGCTTTTTCAGCTGGCCGAGCAGTTCTTTCCACGGGAACGGCTCACGGCGTTTCGGGATGGTCCCTGCGGCCGTTTCCCGGTCGGGCCGCGCGGACGCGAGCATGCACAGAGCGACCGCGACGCCGCAGGCGGTCGTGAGGTGGTTCGCCCAGCGCAGCACGGTCTGCCAGGAATGGTCCGTCGCGAGGGATTCGAACGGGGACGAGCCGAGGAGCGTGCCGCCGTAGCTGAAGATGTAGAAGACGCCGATGAGCACGGAGAAGTATTTGCGGTCGAACTCCGTGTCGAGGAATTTGAGGATCGTGAGGTAGCCGATCGTGCGTCCGCCGCCGTTGACGAACGCCCCGGCGTAGACCACCGGCAGCGAGGTGAACGTGTAGAGCAGCCATTCGCCGGCGACCTGCAGGACGACGCCCGCGAGGATGACTTTCCGCCAGCCGAACCGGTCGATCAGCATCCCGGAGACGCCGAGGAACGCGATGCAGCCGAAGACACCGGCGCTCGAAATGCCGGACGTCTGCGCGGCCGTGATGCCCAGGGATTCGCGGATGCTGTCGAAGACCATGCCGGGGACCCCGGCGCGCGTGGCCGCTCCGACGGCGTACACGACCGCCGCGAAAAAGAAGATCAGGATCGTGGAGAGGGGGAGTTTTTTCATGATTCGAATGGTTCAGAGCGCGTCGGGGAACGTTTCGCGGAGCACGCGCATCACGCCGTCCTCCTCGTTGGACGGGGCGCGGTATTTCGCTGCGGCGATGAGGTCGGGGTGGCCGTTCGCCATGGCGTAGCTGTACTCGACCTGCTGCAGCAGCTCCAGGTCGTTCGGGTAGTCTCCGAACGCCATGCACTGCGCGGGCGTGATCCCGAGCCGTTTCTGCAGGAATTCCATGGCGATGCCCTTGTTCACGTCCGCCCGCATCACGTCGATCCAGTTCTGCCCGGCGAGCGTGACTTTCAGCGTGCTTTTGTACCGTTCGAAATGCGGCATGCAGCGGTCCGCCGCGCTCACCGCGTCGAATACCGCCACCTTCACCACGGAGTCGCCCGCCGCGGCCACCGCTCCGGGCGGATCGTCCGTGAACGTGCGTTTGCCGTAGTACAGCGCGGTGTTGTCGCGTCCGGCCTTGTCGCAGCAGTTGCAGATGTACGCCGACTGCACCCCGGCGAGGACTGTCGTGGCGGGGATGGCCATCCCCGCGGCATAGAGCTCGCAGAACGTCTCCCCGGGGATCGGACGGCAGAAGATGTTGGTTCGGCCGTCGAAGATGAGCCCGCCGTTTTCGGAGAAGAAATAGAGCTTGTCCGCCACCGGGGCGAACATATCCGTGAGGTTGAAGACCTGCCGTCCGCTGGCGAGCACGAACCGGATCCCGCGCGGGTACAGCGCGTTCACCATCGGGATGAAGTCCGGCGGGATATCCTTGCGTTCATTGAGGAGCGTGCCGTCCAGGTCGACGGCGATCAGGCGGACGTCGGGGGACATGGGGCGGTCACTGTTCGTCCAGGTCGTCGATCCTGAACTGGACCGGGAGAACGTTCTGGCTCTTCACCCAGGCTTTCACGGTCGGTTCCAGCAGGAAATCCTCCATCGCCTGGTCCTTCACGAAGACGTGGTCGCAGTACGGACACCGGGAGAACGTCTCGACGTCCGGCTGGACCAGAGTCTGCCCGCAGACCGGGCAGGTGAGGAAATGATCTGGCTCTTCGGCGGGGATGCCGACGACCACCGGATTGAATGCTGAAGCTGTGCGGAGCATGAGGAAACGTCCTTTCGAAATTCGCGGTTCGGGCGCGGCGCTGCGGCCGGGCGGAAACTGTCGGCCCGGCGGGAACGCAGCCCTCACCGCTAACAATATAGCCCGAAGCGGCCGTTTTTCAACCCGGCGCGCGCGCTTTTTTCAAAAAAAGCGTCCGGGCGCGGCAAAAAAGCGTTTTCCGCTTGCATTTCCGCACGAGACGGTGTATGGTATCTCGAATCCTTCACCTCTACGGCACGGAAACGGAATGAACGACGGAACGGTACATCATCGGCTTCGATCCCGGACGGGCTCGGCGTTTGCCTCCGGGCTGCTGATTTGCGTCCTGCTGCTGGATTATCTGCTGACTCTGCTGGCGGTCGGGCCGGGGCCGGCTTATTCCTCCGCCCCGTCCGTTTCGCAGGACCTCCCGCGAAGCATCCGGACCGAGGCCGAACGCGCCGGAAATCTGGCGGCCGTTCATTCCGGGGAGGGGACCGGAGTTCAGCTGCGGGTCCGAACCGGCCGCACGAACCTGAGTCCGGTCCAGCGACTTCAGTCGGATTCGGCGGAGTCCGGGCAGTTCCGAATGAGCGAACCGGTCCCGAACTGTCCCTTCCGGTTGCTGTCTTCCGTCCAGACGTTTCTTTTTCAGCTTTTTCCAAGGTCCTATCTTCCTGTGAGGGCGGGGCCGGTCGCGGCATGACCGCGGCCGGGCTGTCCGCTGCCCGGATTCGACCGGATCGTATCCGTGTTCCGCGTGTTGCGGTTTCCGCCGCATGAGGAACACGGGCGGTCCGTCACGTTCCCCCTCAAAAGGAAAGGATTTGAACTTATGAAACGTTACCTGGCCGAACACTGGGACACCGTCCTCTGCATCGGATTGAGCATCCTGCTGGCGATCGGAGGTGTCCTCGCCTATTTCTGGATGTTTCCGTCCAAATGACTGTTGAAACCTGACAACTCGCGCCGTCGTACGGGATCCCGTGCGGCGGCGT
>JAFYBD010000072.1 GCA_017540385.1 Lentisphaeria bacterium | reverse complement strand
GTGATATATTAATATGCATTCATTTTTTAAGATTAGAAAGAAGGAGCCCCTTGTTTCCCATGAAAAAATCCGTTTTGTTCGTCGCCGCCGCGGCGCTTGCCGCCGTTTCCCTCCCCATTTTCGCCCAGATGCCCGGCGGACCCGCGATCAAACAGGTCGTCGGCGTTGCCGAAGTCGAGGAGGTCGCCAACATCCAGAGCCGCCGCTACACGGGGCAGGTGGTCGCGCAGTCGGTCGTGAACGTGACGCCGCGCGTGTCCGGCGAAATCCTGAAGCTCGGTTTCAAAGACGGCGATTATGTGAAGAAAGGCCAGATGCTGTACACGATCGAGAAGACGCAGTACGAGGCGGCCGTGAAGCAGGCCGAGGCTTCGATCGCGGAACTCAAGGCGAAACTGGAATATGCCCAGAGCACCTACGACCGCAACCAGATGCTGTACGAAGTGAACGCCGCCAGCATGGACTCGATGGAGAACACGAAGTCCGCGCTCGACGCACTCAAGGCCGCCCAGGCCGCCGCGGAAGCCTCGCTCGTGACCGCGAAAGATAACCTGAAGTACACGACGATCACCGCCGCCATCGACGGTCTGGTCGGCGTCACCAAATACACCGCCGGCAACTTCGTCACGCCGTCTTCCGGTCCGATCCTCACGATCATTCAGATGCAGCCCATCCGCGTGCGCTTCTCCATGAGCACGAGCGACTTTCTGGCGGGTTACGGCAGTCTGACCACGCTGAAGAAGGAAGGCGAACTCTCCCTGAAGCTGGCCGACGGTTCGGAATACGCCACGGGCGGCAAGATTGAGTTCCTGAACAACGAGGCGAACGTGAAGACGGACGCCATCCAGGTGTACGCGTCGTTTCCGAACGCCGACATGAAGCTGATCCCCGGCAGCACGGTCACCGTGACGCTGTCGAACAAGTCCGCGGCCAAAATGCCCGCCGTGCCGCCTTCCGCCGTGATGTACAACGCTTCCGAAACCTATGTGTACGTGGTGGGCGAAGGCAACAAGATCGAACGCCGCTCCGTCGAGCTCGGCGACATGACGAAGACGCATCAGCTCATCAAGTCCGGTCTGAAAGCCGGAGAGAAAGTCGTGTATCAGGGCACGCACAAGGTCATGCCCGGCGACGAGATCGTCCCCGCCGCAGAGAAGAAGTGATCCCGGGGGCAGCGCACCATGTTTTCCAAGATATTCATTGACCGGCCGCGTTTCGCGATCGTCATCAGTCTGATCCTCGTCCTGGCGGGCGTGATCAGTCTCTTCAAACTTCCGGTGGCGGAGTATCCCGAGATTGCGCCGCCGTCCCTGTACGTGACCGCGATGTATCCCGGCGCCAGCGGCGAGGTGATCGCGCAGACCGTGGCCATGCCGATCGAAGACCAGATCAACGGCGTGGACGACCTGCTGTATTTCTCCTCGACATGCAGCAACGCCGGCTCCTATTCGTGTACCGTGACGTTCAAGAGCGGCACCGACACCGATATCGCCATGGTGAACCTGCAGAACGCCATCAAGCGTGCCGAACCCATGCTGCCGACCGACGTGACGAAGCTCGGCATCACCGTCGAGAAGCGCGGCAACGACATCCTCGCCGTGTACGCCTTCACCACGGACGAATCGACCTTGAACATGATGGAGCTGAACAACTACATCAACGTGAACGTGAAGGACGCCATCACGCGACTTGACGGCGTGTCGTCCGCCGAAGTGATGTCGCTGGAGGAATACTCCATGCGCATCTGGCTGGATCCGCTCCGCATGGCCGGTCTCGGCATCTCCACCTCGGACATCGCCAACGCGGTGCAGTCGCAGAACATCCAGGCGGCCGCGGGCAGCATCGGCACGGAGAAGAGCAACAGCTACATGTCGTACAAGCTGAACGTGAAAGGCCGTCTCGTGACCGCCGAGGAATTCGGGAACATCGTCCTGCGCCATGAATCGGACGGCAGCGTCGTCCGCCTCTGCGACGTGGCGAGAGTCGAAGTCGGCTCCAGCACCTACGCGGGCAGAAGCATGTACAACGGCCATCCCTGCGTGGCCTTGCTCGTGAACCGCACGCCGGAGGCGAACGCCATGGGCACGGTCGGCCGCGTGAAGGCCGAACTGGAACACTGGAAGACGCTTTTCCCGAAGGGCGTGAGCGTGGTCAGCGCATACGATCCGACCGAATTCATCGAAGTTTCGATGAAGGAAATCGTGACGACCATCGTGCTGGCGCTCGGGCTGGTCGTGCTCATCACCTGGATCTTCCTTCAGGACTGGCGCGCCACCCTGATCCCGTCCGTTGCGATCCCCGTGGCCCTGATCGGCACCATGACGTTCCTCTACGCCCTCGACTACAGCATCAATGTCCTGACGATGTTCGGCCTGATCCTGGTCGTCGGCTCGCTCTGCGACGACGCCATCGTGGTGGTCGAAAACTGCCAGGGCCTGATGGAACGCGAAGGGCTCGGCCCGAAGGCCGCCGCCGAAAAGACCATGCGTCAGATCACCGGCGCCATCATCTCCACCACGCTCGTGACCGTGTCCTGCTACGTGCCGCTGGCGTTCTACGGCGGCATGGTCGGCGTGATCTACGTCCAGTTCGCCGTCACCATGTGCATCTCGCTGTGCCTCTCCACGACCATCGCCATGACGCTCAGCCCGGCCCTCTGCGCCCTGCTGCTGCGCCGTCCGGACCACCATGTGCCGCTGATCTTCCGCCCGTTCAACGCCGTGCTGGATTTCAGCCGCAAGATTTACCTGTTCTTCACGGGCTTCCTGGTGCGCTGGTCCCCGCTGGCCGTGGTCCTCTTCGCCGGCGTCGTCTTCGCCGTCTACTGGCTGTTCACGCACTCCCTGAGTTCGTTCCTCCCGGAGGAAGACAAGGGCGTGCTTTTCTGCAACGTGGAACTCCCCAGCGGCGCGTCCGTCGAACGTACAGACGCCGTTCTGGACGAGATTCGCGAGAAACTTTCGGACGTCAAGGGCATCCGCTCGATCCTGGCGGTGTCCACGTTCAGCATGATGTCCGGTTCCGGCGAAAACGTCGGCCTTGCGATTGCCGCGCTGGACCACTGGGACAAGCGTAAAACGCCGGAGCTCCAGCTCGGCGCGCTTCAGGCGGAGATCCAGGGGCGTCTCGCCTCCATCCCGGATGCCCGCATCACGGTGTTCTCCCCGCCCGCCATCATGGGGCTGGGCATGGTCAACGGCGTGAGCGCGCAGGTGTGCGGTATCGGCGACGTCGATCCCATCGATCTTTCGGACGTGATGAAGAGTTACACCCGCGAACTGATGGGGCATCGGGACATGATCGCGGTCGCCATGACGCCCTACAACGCCGATACGCCGCAGCTGTATCTCGACATCGACTTCGACAAGGCGCATATCCTCGGCGTCTCCCCGATCAGCATCTACAACACGCTCCAGAGCAAGCTCGCGTCTCTCTACATCAACGATTTCACCATGCTCAGCCGCAACTTCAAGGTGAAGATGCAGTCGTCCGCCGACTACCGCGCCACGCTCGACGACATCCGCGAGATCCAGGTGGTCAACGACGTCGGCGAAATGGTCCCGCTGACCTCGTTCGGCGAACTGAAGTACACCGTCGGTCCGCGCCAGATATCCCGCTTCAACAAGATGACCAGCGCCGAACTGACCGTGAACGGTCTGCCCGGATCGAGTTCGCGCCTCATCATGGACGCGATGGAGAAGGCGAACCTGCCGGAGCAGTACCACCTCGAATGGACCGCGCTGAGCTATCAGGAACGTCAGAACGAAGGCCAGATCATCTACCTCATGGCGCTCGCCCTGATGTTCGCCTACCTCTTCCTCGTCGCTCAGTACGAGAGCTGGACGATTCCCGTGCCCGTGATGCTGACCGTCTCGTTCGCCGTCTGCGGCGCGCTGATCGGCCTGAAGATCGCGCATCTCGACCTCAGTATTTACGCCCAGCTCGGCATGGTCATGCTGATCGGCCTTTCCGCCAAGAACGCGATCCTCATGGTCGAATTCGCCAAGCAGGAACGCGAGCACGGCAAGAGCATCGTGGAATCCGCGCTGAGCGGCGCGAACCTCCGTTACCGTGCCGTGCTGATGACCGCATGGAGCTTCGTCTTCGGCGTGTTCCCGCTGGTCGTGGCGACGGGCGCAGGCGCCGGCAGCCGCCGGGCCATCGGCATCACCACGTTCTCCGGCATGATCATGGCCACGCTGATCGGCATCATGTTCACGCCGGCCCTCTACGCTTTCTTCCAGCACGTCCGCGAGACCGGGAAGAAAATCCTGCATCTCAACCGACCCAGAGACTAATCCCAGGAGGATCCTGATATGAGTGAGAAAGTCAAACTTCAGAAAAAACCGCTGTTTCCGGTCCCGGAAACGAACGACCCCGTGAACGACGTGTGGCGTCTGATCCTGCGCGCCAACGCCAAGATGCTGAACATGCTCCTGCAGGAGTGCCCCGACGTCGCCCCCGGCCAGAAGATCACCTATTCCCGCATCCGCGTCCTGACCTACCTGGCCCAGGCCAACGGCGACCGGGTGAACATCCACGACCTCTCCGAAGAGCTCGGCATCACCTCCGGCGGCGTCTCCCAGATGATCGACAGCCTGGTGAAGAGCGACATGGTCTGCCGCACGACGTCCAAGGAGGACCGCCGCGTGGTCTACCTGTCGATCTCCGAGTCCGCGAAGAAACGCCTCGACCACATCTCGAGTTACCTGCACGACCGGATGGAACGCGCCATGAGCAGGCTCGCGAAGAACGACCGCGCGCAGCTGGCCGATTCGCTGAGGAAAGTCCTGGAAGCGCTCTACGAGGAAGCCTGAACCGTTCGCCCGTCGACGCCGTCGGCCGGAAACGGCCCGGCAGCGCGTCTGCCGGTGCGGCGATGAAATGAGCCGTCCGTGTGACGGCATCCGCCCTTCCGCGGCCCTGAAAAGCCCGGGAGGGCGTTCTTTATGGGTATCTCTAAAAATTCGATCGGATGGATTTTCAGCGAATGGGCAAAAAGACCAATGCAGGAAGATTTGAGCGTGGCTACCTGAAGGTAACCACCGAAAATCTT
>JAFYBD010000008.1 GCA_017540385.1 Lentisphaeria bacterium | reverse complement strand
GGTCCTGCTCAGGAAACTCTCCGGGACCGAGCCGGGCGACGATCTCGCCGCGATCATCCGCGCGTCCCGGCGCGAACTGCCGGACGAAGGCAAGGTCCGGCGCGAGCTCGGACATCTGCTCAAATCGGCGAATCCGGTCAACATTCCGCATCCGCCCTTCCGCGAACGCGTCGGCACGGCCGACATCGAAGCGCTTCTTCCCTGCCTGAAACGCACCCCGGACGCCGTGGAGCACTATCTGCTCGCCTGTCCTGATTTCGAACGGGATTTCAACGCGTATCTGGAGAAAAGCGGTCTGCGCGACTTCCTGACGAACTACAAAAAGAGCCTCGAAGAATTGCGCGAAAAACTCGATGCTCTGGATATGTCGTCCGACGACCCGGACACGTTCACGGATGCCCTACCCCCGGCACACATGCTCGACCGGATGGATGTTTTCAATGCGTGCCTCAATATTCTCCGCGAACGTTTCCCCGATTCCCTTTCCGCGCAGGCGACGGTCCTCTCGGCGCAAATGGACCGGGCCGTCGACGATCAGGAACTCGACGAAGCCGCCGGGAAACTCGAACAGCTCGTTTCGAAAAACTCCATGCTCGCGCTTCAGTTCGCCGACACGCTCGTAAAATACCGGCTCCGGCAGGGCGACCTCGCGAAAGTAAAAGAGATTCTCGTGCTGGCGAACAATGCGTCGAACGGGATGCGCGGCGCGTTCAATGCGAAACTCTCGATGGACGATCTCCTGCTCACGAGCGACATCCCGGACCATTACATCTCCGATATCGGAGACGCCCTCTTCGACCCGTCCCTGGGCGTGAAAAAGTTCTATCTCGTGTCGCGCCGCTACGACCGGTCCGTCGCGCTGGGGTCGCTGTTCCTCTACCTCGTCCGCAAACAGAACATCCACAGTTTTTTCTCCGGCTTCTCGAACAGGGAACTCGCGGACAGATGCACGATCGCGCTTGCGGATTTCAACATTGAAGCACGCATCGCCACGAAAAAGGACATCCGGATCCTTGAGGCGAAAGGCATCCCCGCGCACGTACCGGAAATGAGCGAGGAGCACGCCCGCGCGATCGCGGAGAAGAAAAAGAAATGACATTGCAATTCGAATAAAGAGAAACGACTATGCTTGCCGACCTCATTTTCACGGTTCTCATGCTGATCCTGCCGACCGTTTTATGGATCGTGCCGAAGACCCGGCGCAACAACGGAAACTGGCTCATCGCGCTGAAGACCGTCCCGCTGGGGATCATTGCCTTTTACTGGAGCGACGAACTGCTGTCAAAGATCGTACGGGACATCAGCGAACAGCAGGAAAGGGACATTGAGATTCCGATCTGGATTGCTCTTGCCGTTCCGCTGATTGCGGCATTCCTGGTCATCATACCGGGCGGACTCTTCATCAAACGGAGATTCGGCACGGAGAAAAAATACAATCCCGGGCCGTCTATTCTGGTGTTTCTTCTTTTACTGCCGCCCGTGCTCATTGCTGATATATTCTTGTCGTTTGCCTGCCGTCTCGCGGATTCCGATCATAAGGGGGATTGGCGAACCGCGTGGCTCCCGCGGGAAGGGAACACCGGGATCGCGTTTCAGGAGCAGCCCATCCACCCGTTCCTGGCGGAGTACAACTACCGGCTCCGTTTTTCGCGCGACGGGGAGAAGACGTACCGGTATCTTTTGACGAATACCGGAGGACGCACGCATTTCAATGTCTACCGCCTGAAAGACGGACGGCTGTTTCTCCGCGACATATACGGGGACTACCTCGTGGATGTGCAGGGACCGGAATGTCGGGTGTTCAGGCTGGAGCCGTTCGAGGACAGACTGTATGCCGCACAGGTTCCGAACGTGGAAATCAATACATGGTCAGCACCGTTTCGGGAAAATGACGAAATCGTGATGGTGATGGGCGACCAGACTGTCCCTGCGGAGGATGTCACCGGCATTCTCGACGGCATGACGTATTACGGCTGTATCCAGGACCGTTTTTATCCGGCGGAGAAGAAACCGGAACAGAAAATCGAAAAAGTGTTCGAAAAGGCGGAATGATCCGGGAGGGATTCGCCCGCCCCCCATCGTTCCGACAAAACAACAAATCAAGAGGATTTAGTATGAAAAAAGTCAGGATCACGGTGAAGAAGATCGTCCGCCACGACGACCTGATCGAACAGTATGAGAACCCGATCGAACACACCTGCGACATGAAATTGGGGCAGGTTTTCGTCTGCAACGGCTGGGCGCGGCCGGAGGGCTTCTGCGACAGCGCGTGGGATACCGTGTCGCCGTTCGTGATGACGCTGGCGCACGGCGGAGAGAATTTCTACGACGGCTGGATGAAGAACCCGAAGTCGGCGATGATCTCCTGCAACGACGGGTTCCGCCCGGTCAGTTTCCTGCTGGAGACGATGGACGAAGACGCTGAGTTTTGACCGTCCTGCCCCGGGGCGGGGTCCGCCCCGAAAACAGCAAGTTGTGAAGTTTTTTCAGCGCCGTTTGTATTTTCCGTTTTCGAATGTATAGTAATGTTCGAATTCTGTCATAGCAAATTCTGAAAGGACCGGCGATGCGATCGAACGAAATGGACCTGAAGACCTGGCGACGTTACGAGAGAATTCTCGATCTGTACGAACGCCATCCCGTGCTGTACCAGCTGAGGCTGCTCCTGCTCTTCCTGCTCGGGCTGACCAATGTGCTCTTCTTCGTCGGTTGGCTGATCGCGTTTCCGGCATGGTGTTTTCTGGCCGTTCTCTTCGTGAAGGAGTGGCAGTCCACCTCGCTGCCCGTGCTGTTGAAAATCCTTTTTCCATACCTTGCCGGCGGGTTCTTCCTGTGGAGGAGCCTCTTCGTGGTCTTCCGGGTGAGCAAGCCGGAGGGGATACCGCTCGACCCGGAGCGATACGAACGGCTTTACGACGAGGTGCGGGAGGTCTGCCGTGAGCTTAGGGTGCCGCCGATCCGCCGAATCTATCTCGACATAAGCAGTAACGCCGTAGTCGTTTCCCGGTTTCAGTGGCTGCCGATGCTGAAGCAGGACACCCTCGTGATCGGCTATCCGCTGATCTGCGCGCTGGACGCACGGTCGTTCCGAATCCTCCTGACACGCGTTTTGTGGCCCCGGAAGCATTCGTCCGACGCGATGCTGAAACTGCTCGCCTTGGTGTGGACGCTTCCGCCCGCGAGCTGGAATCCGTACACGGGCGAAGCGCCGCAAAGAGTGATTCATCTCTCGCGGGAGTCGACCGTCCCGGCGTGCTTCAACGTGCAGGTCCTCCCGCTGTGGAAAAAGGAAAGACGCCAGGCGGACGACGAGTGCCGCAATGCTTACGGCGGACGGGCTTACGACGCGTTTCTGACTCAGGTGCAGTTCCACGCGGAGCATTACAATCAGGACCTGGCGCTGCTCCGGAATTTCTCCGGGAAAGACGTCGGCCCACACCCGGCAGCCATTCTCCTCGACGAGGTCAGGAAACCGGTCCCGGAGGCCGAGGCGAAACGGCTTCTCGGACGGATGCTCCGCCACCATGAACCGATCACGGAGTCGATCCCGGGATTCGGTGAACGCGTCGTCACGCACGACCCCGCCGAACTGCTGACCTATTTGGAACGGACTTCGGACACAGCCGCCGCAAAGATTCTGTTCTCCTGCGACGGATTCGAGACGGAATTCGACAGGTACCTGACGGCGCTGATCGAAGCGGCGAAGGAAGCCTACGCCGAGGGAAACGGCCGGGAGAGCGGTCTCTCCCGACTTCAGAACGCCGAAAAACTCGACGAATCCTCCGGCAACCCCGACGTCTGGACCGCCGCCGCCGAAGCCGCCGAAACGCTCGAACATCCTGACCGTACCAAGGAGATTCTGGAGAAGGCCGTGGCGAAATTCCCCGGGAACCTGTCGTTCCGGGGGATGCTCCTGGGCTGGCACATCAACTACGCGGACACAGCCGAAGAGGAGGCCGGAGCGGCGGCGGAGCTCGAACACTTCACGGAACAGGATCCGCTGCTCGTGATCGAATTCTTCGGCTGTCTGTACGCTTACGCGGAACGGTGCGGCGACGCCGAGCTCACGAAACACTATCTCACGCTCAAGGAATCCGCCACGAAGGCAAGCAAAAAGCAGCTGTCGCACCAGCTCACGGCGGACACCGTTCTCGATCCGTGCACGGACTACCCGGAATTGATGGAGAGCATCGCGCAAGCCTTGTCGAATCCGTTCTTCGCGATCGACCGGGTCTATTTCGCGACAAGGCGCTACAGCGAACACAGCCAGATGAGGAGCTACTACGTCTTTCTCGAGCGGAAAAACAGCGTCAGACGGTTCTTCTCCGGCGACTCCATCCCGCTGGAGAGCGTGGCGGAACTCCTCCAGGAAACGCCGTTCATCCCCGTTCAGGCGACGAAGAAGGACTTGAAGGTCCTCGAGGCGAAGCACATCCCGTTCGTCGCGCTGAAAAAGAAGTGAGGGACAGGCGCGTGGTCCCGACCGCTCCGGCGGCATGAACACGGCGGGGGATTCCATGTACTTTTTGTGAAAAACTTTGCCGGGGGGATTGACAAACGGGACGTGATGTTGTAATTTACTGGAAATGACATTCGACCCTCAAAAACAACCCCAAAACAGGAAACACCCCTATGAAAATGACAAGAACTTGTATTGCGGCAGGCGCGGTCCTGCTCACCACGGCGGTCTTCGCGGGATTCGGCGGCGGAATGCCGGCCGGAGGTTTCGGCGGATTCGGCGGATTCGGCGGCGGCCGTTCCGCCATGCCGGAAGGATTCGTTCCCTCGGAGACGAACATCTACAACTCGGAATTTCCGGCTGTGAACCCGAAGACGAAGCAGGCGTATTTCCGCATGCAGGCTCCGGGCGCGCAGAAGGTCACGATCTCGCAGGAAGGCAAGACCTACGAGCTCACGAAGGACCAGAGCGGCTGGTGGTCCGTCACGACCGATCCGCTGGTCGTCGGATTCCACTACTTCAACTACACGGTCGACGGCAACAAGGCGTTCGACTACGGCAGCGAGTCGTTCTACGGCTGCAGCTCCGAGATGTCCGCGATCGAAATCCCCGAGGACGAGGACGAGGCGGCGTATTATCACTTCAACAAGGACATCAAGCACGGCCAGGTGCGGCATTGCCGCTACTGGTCCGAGATGAACGGCCTGGACCGCCACTGCCGCGTGTACACCCCGGCCGAATACGAAACCGATCCCGAGAAGCGGTTCCCGGTCCTCTACCTGCTCCACGGGGGCGGCGAGGACGAGTCCGGCTGGGAGGAACAGGGCCGCATGGCGGACATCATGGACAACCTGATCGCGGCGGGCAAGGCCGTGCCGATGATCGTGGTCATGGACAGCGGCAACGTCCGCAACTACGGCGCGGTGCGTCCGCGCGGGGTCCGCGTGACCGACATCTTCGTGAAGGAACTCAAACCGTGGGTCGACGCGACGTTCCGCACGAAGACCGACCGCCTCAACACCGCCATGGCCGGGCTCTCCATGGGCGGCGTGAACACCTGGAACACGGTGTTCCCGAACAACATGGACAAGTTCGCCTGGATCGGCGGCTTCAGCGGCGCGGG
>JAFYBD010000071.1 GCA_017540385.1 Lentisphaeria bacterium | reverse complement strand
TCGCCTCCGAAGCGGTGAAGACGCTCGTCGGCAGCTTCGGACTCGTGCTCGTCGCGCCCTTCACGGCATTCGTCGGCGGATTCATCCTCCTCCGCGCGAAAAAGCCCGCGGAAGCCACCGCCCCGACCGAGGAACCCGCAAAACAGGACGACGCCGCGGTCTGACGCGTCGCATCGGCCGTCCGCCCGCTCTTTTTTCCGTCTGAATCTTTTCCGCTTTTTTTTGCATCGTTGCATGCATTTTTTCGGACCGCGGTGCCGTTATTTTCAATAAAAACGCCGGAAAACACGAAAAAAAAACCGATTTCCGGTTGTTTTCTGCTGTTTCGGGGTTATATTTTTTCTTTTACAAAGGAATCATGCCATGCCAGACAACAAAATCCTCATCTACGACTCCACGCTCCGCGATGGCGCCCAGGGAGAACATGTCTCGTTCTCCAAGGACGACAAACTGCGCATCGCCGTGAAACTGGATGAACTCGGCGTGGCCTACATCGAGGGCGGCTGGCCCGGGTCCAACCCGCGCGACTTCGATTTCTTCCGCGAGGCTGCCGACCTCAAGTTCCGTTACGCGAAACTCTGCGCGTTCGGCTGCACCCGCCGGAAAGACCTGGCGGCGGCCGACGACCCCCAGCTCGTTTCCCTGCTCGACTCCGGCGCGCCCGTCTGCACGATCGTCGGCAAGACCCCGGCCTCGCAGGCGCAGGAGGTGCTGAACGCATCGCCCGAGGAAAACCTCGCGATGATCCGCGAATCCTGCAGATTCCTGGCCGACGCCGGGCGCGAAGTGCTGTTCGACGCCGAACATTTCTTCGACGGCTGGCGCGAAAACCGCGCCTACGCCGAACAGGTCCTGACGGCGGCGTGCGAAGGCGGAGCCTCCGCCGTGACCGTCTGCGACACCAATGGCGGCCTGCTCCCGCTCGAGATACTCGAGATCACCCGCGAAGTCCGGGCGTTCCTGCCCGAAAACATCATCCTCGGCATCCACTGCCACAACGACTCCGGCACGGCCGTGGCCGACACAATCATGGCGGTCCGGAGCGGAGCGCGACTGGTCCAGGGGACCGTGAACGGCATCGGCGAACGCTGCGGCAACGCCAATCTCTGCACCATCATCCCGAATTTCGAGCTGAAGACCGATTTCAAATGTCTCCCGCCCGGCCACCTCGCCATGCTGAAGGACGTCGCCGATTTCGTGTGGGAAAAAGCCAACATGCGCCCCGACCGCCACGCCCCCTACGTCGGCGAAAGCGCGTTCGCGCACAAGGCCGGCCTCCACGTCGACGCGGTCGCGAAAAACCCGTTCACGTTCGAGCACGTCCGCCCCGAATCGGTCGGCAACCGCCGGAGGATCCTCATCTCCGAGCTTTCCGGCAAACATTCGCTGACCATGAAGGCGGCCGAATTCGGCATCGACCTGCGCGATTCCCGCCTGGGGAACGCCGGGCTTCAGGAACTCAAGCGGCGCGAGCGCGCCGGATACGAATACGAGACCGCCGAGGCGTCGTTCGTCGTGCTGATGCACAAGGTGATGAACCTGTGGCCCTCCTACTTCACGCTCGAAGGATTCCGCGTCATCATCGAAAAACGCGGCGCGGAGGACCGCGTGGTCTCTGAGGCCACCGTCAAGCTCAGCGTCGGCGGGGTCTCCCAGCTCACGGCCGCCGAAGGCGACGGCCCCGTGAACGCCCTCGACCTGGCGCTCCGCAAATCGCTGGAACGTTTTTACCCGGCGCTCCGGGACGTCTCGCTCATCGACTACAAAGTCCGCATCCTCGAAAGCGTCAACGGCACGGCGGCTCAGACGCGCGTCCGCATCCAGAGCCACGACTCCACCAGCGTGTGGGACACCGTGGGCGTCAGCGAAAACATCATCGAAGCCTCCTGGATCGCCTTGGCCGATTCCGTGGAGTACGCTCTCTTCAAGAAACACATCGCACCCTCTAACAGCCAGGAAGGACAGGAACCATCATGACCCGGCGTTTTCTTCTGATTCTGACCATAGCCTGCATGGCTACCTTCTATTTCGCCCCCCAGCCGAAGGCCCAGGCGTTCGACCCCGTGACGCTCGCCATCCTGACCCCGCTCGCGATCCAGGGCGCGAAGATCCTCGCCCCGTACGTGATCCGCGGCCTCAAGAACATGGCGGTCGTGGGATTGCGTTCGGCCAAGTACCTCGTGAAAATCTTCCTCATCCCGTTCGGGCTCATCGAGTGCATCATCATGCCCTGGCGGATATCGACCGGGCTGAGTCATTTGGGACAGGGCTTCATAGGACTGTTCTGTTTCGTGGGGAACGTCTGCATCTTGCCAATTGCAGCGTTCGGCGTCGGCGTTTAGCGGGGACGTGCTGAACGATGCCGGATGAAAAACGTCCGCCCGAGGGTACTGCCACCGGCCGCACCAGGAAACGTCTCGCCCCGATGCTGGACGAATGGTACGGCGAGGACGCCGACTCTGAGCTCATGAAACATCTCCCGGCCGCTCAGCCGGTCGGAGACGTGCTCCGGCGCGTCATGCAGAAGAATCTCCCGCGCGGTCTCGCCGATTTCCAGACCGTTTCCGCACGCTGGAGCGAGATCGCAGGCGAAGTCGCGGCGCGTCACACCCGCCCCCTCTCGCTGACCGCGAAGACCCTCTACGTCGAGATCGAACACCCCGCCTACCTCGCGTCCGTGCGCACGAAAACCGTGCAGGACGCCATCCTCGCGCGCATCGCCGACCTCATCGGACAGGACCGGTGCTCCGCCATCGTCTTCACCCCCGCAGGCCGCCGCCGCAGAACCCCCATCGAATCATGATCTACTTCGACACCATCGACTCCACCATCACCTGGGCCGTAGCGCATTTCAACGAACTCGCCGACTGCGAATTCATCGCGGCGGCAGTTCAGACCGCCGGACGCGGCCGCCTCGACCGCAAATGGATCTCCCCGCGCGGCAACCTCTACACCAGCCTCGTGCTGAAGGACGTTTCCTCGGGCCTCCTCGGGATCGCGGCGGGTTCGCTCGCGGTGCTCGACCTCGTGCGCACGCTCGCGCCCTCGGAGAAATTCCACATCAAGTGGCCGAACGACGTCTTCTGCGGCACGGCCAAGCTCTCCGGCATCCTCTCCCAGTACATCTCCCCCCGGAACGGCTTCCCGGGCGGGCTCGTCGTGGGGATCGGCGTGAACCTGAACATGACGCGCGAAGACCTCGCCGGAGCGACCCAGGAAGCGACGTCGATCGCCATCCTCACCGGGCAGCCCTGCGACTGGCAGGCCGCGCTCCCTCGATTCGAGCTCGCACTGAGGGCCCGCGCCACCATGCTCCGAAACGATCCCGGCGCGCTCTTCGACGACTGGAAACGCGAAAACGGGCTCCTCGGGAAACGCGTGGAATTCGTCGCGGGCGACGGCTCGCATCTGACCGGGCTCTTCCGCGACATCGCCGACGACGGCTCCGTGATCCTGGACGACGACGACGGATGCACGCGCAACTTGAACTGCGGCGACGTCCGTCTGCTCACCCGCGCTTGATTTTCCGCGGAAACCGTGTATAGTATTGTCCTGAATCACACCCTCAACGCCCTTCCACGGGCGGCAGCACCAAGGAATCCCGGACCATGATCGCTCAGCTCACAGGCAAAGTCGTCTCAATCAACCTCACCGAAGTCGTCCTCGACGTGAACGGCGTCGGATATTTCGTCTCCATCCCCATGAGCACCTACGACGTGCTCCCGAAGGAGGGCGGCACCGCCACGCTCCTCACCTATCTGCAGGTGCGCGAGGACGCGCTCCAGCTCTTCGGGTTCGCCACGAAGAACGAGATCGAGATATTCAAGCTTCTCATCACCGTGAACGGAATCGGGGCGAAAACCGCCCTCGCCATCCTCAGCAGCATGAACATCTCCGCCTTCTGCAACGCCATCGTGAACGCCGACATGAAGGCGCTCAAGCATATCAGCGGCATCGGCGCACGCTCCGCCGAACGCATGGTTGTCGAGCTCAGGGACAAGATCGTGAAGCTCTTCCCCGAGCTCACGTTCGGCTCTCTCCCGCAGGACGCGCCGCAATCCCGCGAAATGGAGGACGCGCTGCTCGCGCTCGAGCAGCTCGGATTCCAGCGCGCGAAGATACAGAAGACCGTATCCGACCTCGTCGCCGCCCTCCCCGAGCAGGAACGCTCCAGCGAAAACATCATCCGGAAAGCTTTGCGCGAGCTCAACCGCTGACGGTTTCCGCCTCAGAATCTTATCCCGCACGATGAACCGCCCCGTTTGAGGGCGGTTTTTTTGCGCCTTTTTTCCAAGCTCAAATCGAGCTCGCGACGACAAATCGCGTCCGAGCTCAAATCGGCTATCGCATCGACACAATCCGCGATCCTGGTCGCGCGCACGCGCTCGCGGCCTCGTTTTTCGTTCAGCGCGAAAAATCGCGAAAAACCGCGCGAAAAACCATGTTCCGCGTCATTGAACAATCATCCGCGAAACGGCGTTTTATGTCAACAACTGCCGTCAAAACGGCGAAAAAAAGTCAGAAATCGAAAAAAAATCAAAAAAAAAGCGAAAAAACGAGAAAAATGGCTTGAAAAAGGGGAGAACAAGGGTAAATTAGGGGAAGAAAGGTGAAAATAGGGATGCCACAGGGGCGTTCCACCATAACAACCATTCCGACCATGCCCAACGACACGAATCCAACCTCAAATCTCTGCGTTCTGAGCGGAAGCTTCGAGTACAAGCTCGACAGCCAGAACCGTGTCGCCGTGCCGTCGGAATGGCGCAAGCAGTCGCCCACCGGTTGTTTCGTGCTCATCCCCGGCCGCGACCAGACGCTCCAGCTCTACACGAAAGAAGTGTACAACGAGCGCATCGGCGCGCGCCTGAATGCGCTTTCGCCTTCGAACCCCGCGGACCTGAAGAAACTCCGCCAGATCGGCGCCCGCACGTTCAATCTCCAGTGCGACAAGCAGGGACGCATCCAGATCCCGCCGATCCTGATGGAGTTCGCGCAGCTCAAGGACAGCGTGGCGTTCATCGCCTCCGGCAACTTCGGCCAGATCATGGACGGAACCCGCTGGAAAGCCGAATTCGAAGCCTTCAACGAGACCGGGGACAGCTTCCTCGACGTACTTGATTAGGAGACGGAACCGACATGACCCAGACCATGACACAGACGACGATCGAACCTCCGAAGCACATCCCCGTGCTGCCGGAGGCCGTCTGCTCGTTCCTGGCGCCGGAGAACCGCACCGTCCGCAGGATCGTCGACGGCACCGTCGGTTACGGCGGGCACAGCGCGCTGCTCCTGGAACGTCTCCCCCAGGCCGAACTGCTCGGTCTCGACCGCGACGAGGACGCGCTGGCGGCCGCACGCGAACGCCTCTCCTTCGCACGCGGACGGGTCCATCTCGTGCACTCCGATTATTCCCGCATGGCGGACCGCGCAGCCGCGCTCGGCTGGGACACGGTCGACGCCGTGCTGCTGGACGTGGGCGTGTCCTCCCGTCAGATCGACGAGGCCGACCGCGGGTTCTCGTTCCGGTTCTCAGACGCTCCGCTGGACATGCGGATGGACCGTTCCGCCGGACGCACCGCCGCCGATCTCGTAAACCATCTTCCCGAAGAAGAACTCTCCGTCATATTCCGCGACTACGGCGAAATCCGGGAGGCCAGACGCCTCGCCCGCCGCATCGTCGAACTCCGCCAAACCAAACCGTTCAACACCTGCGGGGATCTGGCCGCCGTCTGCGACGAAATCCTCGGCGGATTCCACCGCAGGGGGGGACGAAAGGGTCCCCCCGCACCCACTCTCGCTTTCCAGGCGCTCAGGATCGCCGTCAACCGCGAGCTCGACGAACTGCGCGAAGGTCTTCAGCGCGCCGTCGAACTCCTCGCCCCCGGCGGACGCATGGCCGTCATCAGTTTTCATTCGCTGGAGGACCGCATCGTCAAGAACTTCATCCGGGACATGGCAATGAACTGCAAATGCCCCCCGGGCACGCCCGTGTGCATCTGTTCCTGGCGCGCCGTCCTGACGCCCCTGACCAAAAAGCCCGTCGAGGCCGACGAACGCGAGCTCGCCGCCAACCCAAGGGCCGCCTGCGCAAAACTCAGAGCTGCAGAAAAACTTTAACCATAAACACGAGAGCGGAACAAACACATGAACAACTTCACCAAAAAAACAAATCCGTCGAATGACGGTCCCGGGGCGCAGCGGACGGACACGCCCTGGGTCGCCGGGCTCATCTTCAAAATGGCGCTGATCATGAGCATCATCTTCGCCGCCTTCTTCGCCCGGGTCCACCTGAACGACAAGACCGAACAGCTGGCCGCGGAAAAGAGCCGCATCAGCAAGCAGATCCGGGACCGCCAGACCGAGATCCAGACGCTGAAGATCCAGCTCGCAGGCCTCAAGTCCTGGGAGAACATCAGCTCCAAGATCCGCCAGTACAATCTCGCACTGCGCGCGGTCAATCCCAGCCAGGTCCGTTACATGAAGCGGTTCGACGGCCCCGTAGCCGTCCCGACCGCCGATTCCGACACCCGCATCGCAGATTCCTCGACAGGCGGAGGAATGCTCTGATTTGAACTGACAATCACCGAACCCGCAAACGCAAAGGAGACTCCCGAATGACGCTGTTCCGCTCAATGGCCATCCGCATGGCTCTCGTGTACATCCTGCTCATCGGCGGGTTCGTCTACGTCGCGCACACGCTCTACACCGTCCAGATCGTCCGGCACGACGAACTCTTCCACAAGGCCCAGAGCACTTACACCACGCGCATCCAGACGCACGGCGTGCGCGGCGAAATCTTCGACTTCGGCGGCTCGCTGCTCGTCGGGAACATGCCCACGATGGACGTGGTCGGCGACCCGGCGAACATCTACATCCTGAACAAGAACGACGCGACGAAGTCCGAGACCGAGTGCCGCATGATCGCCGACTTCTTCGAGAAGAACTGCGACAACGTCAACTCCGACGAGATCTTCCGCCGCCTCACCCGCCGCACCTTTACGACCACCGACGCGAACGGCATGAAGAAGGAACAGGACTGCCACTACGCCGTCATCGCCACCGGCATCGAATACGAGCAAGCCAAGGAGCTCCGCGAACGCGTGAAGAAGCTCGGTTTTCACGGCATCTCCTTCTCCAGCTCCTACCGCAGAAAATACCCGAAGAACACGATGCTCGCGAACATCCTCGGGCTCACGAACGTCTCCTACGACACATTCGTCCCCGTCCAGGGCATTGAGCGCTCCCTCAACGACGCCATG
>JAFYBD010000070.1 GCA_017540385.1 Lentisphaeria bacterium | reverse complement strand
GACCCGCCGACCGCGACCCGCACAGGACATTTCCGACCGGGGGCCCCGGCATCAATACCGCCCGTCTCCGTGCCGAAATCCAGCATCAGGAGGCGAAAATGCGCGTCTTCCGGCTCTTCCTGCTGCTTCTGGGCGTCAGCCTCGCCGTCTTCCTGATCGCCGCGGGCGTTTCGTATCACAGGGAATCGAAGCAGAAAGCCCAGCGCCTCGCCGACGCGAAACAGACCCTCGCGGAGCTCGAATCCGCCCTCGCCGACGACTCACTCACGCCGTACCGGCGCGCCGGAATCCTGGTCCGCATCGTGAACTTCCGCAACGAATCGCTCGCCCCGCTCCTGAACCGTTCCGAACTGAACGAAGCCGAACGCCTCAACCGGGAATCCACCGCCGAAATCGCCAAACTCGCCCGCGTATCGCTTTCCTCCGACCCCGCGCAGCCCGGCGAAGACTTCATCGCCCCGTCGGCGTTTCTCGACATGGCGGGCATTCCGTCCGGCAAGTTCACCATGGGCGGCTCGCTTGACAACGAGATGCCGGTGCGCGAGGTCGTCATTTCGCACCCCTTCTGGATCGCCCGGACCGAGGTCACGAACCGTCAGATCCAGATGCTGATCCCCGGATTCAATTCCCTTAAATGGAGCGAATTCCGCCTGAATCTCCCATCCCAGCCCGCCGTCCGCGTGCGCTGGGACCAGGCTGTCATGTTCTGCCGCAAGCTCACGGAGCTCGAACGCGCCGCCGGGCGCATCCCGTCCGGCTACGAATACCGCCTGCCGACCGAGGCCGAGTGGGAATACGCCTGCCGCGCAGGGACTTCGACCGATTACTATTGGGGGGACGAGTTCGGAAACGAGGGGGCGGAGCATGCGAACGGGCTGGATTTCAAGTCGGCCGAACGGTTCCAGTGGCGGCTGCCGCCGATTTCCGGCGCCGCGGACGACGACGGATACCGCGTGACCGCGCCCGTAGGGGAATTCGGATGGAACCCATGGAGACTCTACGACATGTCGGGCAACGCCGCCGAATGGTGTTACGACTGGTATGATCCGAAGGCCTATTCCGACCCGGAGATGGCCGGACCCGATCCGGTCAAACGCGCCCCCGTCAGCGTCGGGTTCACGCGCTACCGTCCTTTCGATGCGGGCACCTGGACCACCGAGACCGCGTGCCGCGTGATCCGCGGCGGGGATTGGGGGATGGAGCCGAAGAAACTCCGTTCCGCCTACCGGTTCTTCATGCCCCCGAACGAGAGCGACACCGCCGTGGGGTTCCGGCCCGTCCTGGCGCGCGAAATCCGTTGAGGATCAGAGAAATGACGGTTCATCCGTCATTTTCGTCCGTCAAACCGTCAAATCCGACGGTTCCGACGCAAGTCCTTCCTTTTTCAGATGTTTGAAAGAAATGACGGATCAGTTGTTCAAATCCAGTCGCGACGTGTCGTTCCGGTGCGCGTACACGCTCTGCGCGATCCCCAGATAACACATCATCGCCACCAGGAATGTCCCTCCGTAACTGATGAACGGCAGCGGGAGCCCCGTGACCGGGACCAGCCGGATGCACATGCCGATATTGATGAAAACATGCGTCAGCAGAATTGCGGAAATCCCGACGCATAAGTATCTTCCGAATAAATCCGGCGCCAGCAGGGCCGTTCGGAGGATGGAGAAGAGCAGGAGGCCGTAGAGCAGGATGATGGAGAACGCCCCGGCGAATCCGGTCTCCTCCGCGATCACAGGGAAGATGAAGTCGGAGTCCGCGACCTTCGGCGGCAGATATCCGAGCGTGGTATGCGTGCCGTTGCGGTAGCCTTTCCCGGTCATGCCGCCAGTCCCGATCGCGATCTCGGACTGGATGGCGTTCCACCCGCGTCCGAACCGGTCGTAGTTCGGGTCGGTGAACGTCCTGATGCGTTCTTTCTGGTACGTTTTCATGTTCATGTAGACGACCGGCACGGAGACTCCGACCAGGACCACGATGAGGACGATGTAGAGCCAGCGCAGGTTCGCCGCGAAGAGGATCGCGGCCGTGAGCGGGATCAGCACGATGGCCGTGCCGAGGTCCGGCTCTTTGTAGATCAGGAGGAAGGGCACGAAGGTCAGGCCCACGATCAGCGCGATCCAGTGGATCTTGTTCACGTTCACGCGTTTCAGCGAGGCCAGCCACGCGGTCGAGAAGAGCACGGCCATCTTGCCGAATTCCGACGGCTGGATGCTGACCGGGCCGATGTCGATCCAGCGTTTCGTATTGTTCCGCAGGGGGCCGTAGAACAGCACGAAGATCAGGATCAGGACGACGGCGGGGTAGAACAGCGTGGAGAAGAGGCCGATCCAGCGGTAGTCGATGAGGATGAAGAGGAACCACAGCGCCACCCCGATCGCGAGGTAGACGCACTGGCGGTTGAAGAGTTCCACATGGTGGCCGCCGACCTGCTGGCCGGTGCTGTGCACGAAGAGCATGCCCACGGTCAGGAGCAGCGCCAGCGGGATGATCTGCATGAGGTCGAACCGGCCGAAGAAACGCAGGATCGCTCCGCGCAGGATCTGCGCCGGAGTCTCTTCGCGGTCTTCCTGGTTTACGCACTCGGCCCTGGAGAGCCTGCGCCGTTTCGCCGTCATAGTGTCCCCCCTCCGTCGTCAGGCCGCGCGGGCGTTACACGCGGAACGTCTGGTTCCGGTCGGGCCCGACGGAGACGATGCCGATTTTCGAGCCGGTGAGCTCGGCGATGCGCTTCAGGTACTTCTGCGCGTTGACGGGGAGGCTGTTCCAGTCGAGGATGCCGGTCGTGGAGGTTTCCCAGCCGGGCATGGTCTCGTAGACGGGTTCCACGCGGGAGAGGTCGTAGACGTCCTCGGGGAACGTCGTGACGGTCTTGTCGCCGATCTTGTACGCCGTGCAGATTTTGATCTCTTTGAACTTGTCGAGCACGTCGAGCTTCGTGATCGCGAGGAAATCCACGCCGTTCACCATGCAGCTGTGACGGCAGGCCACCGCGTCCAGCCAGCCGCAGCGGCGCGGACGGCCCGTGGTCGCGCCGAATTCGCCGCCCTGTTCGCGCAGGAATTCGCCCTGCTCGTCGAAGAGCTCGGTCGGGAAGGGGCCTTCGCCCACGCGGGTGGAATACGCCTTCAGCACGCCCCAGACTTCCGTGATGGCGCGCGGAGGCAGACCGGTGACGGTGCAGGCGCCGCCGCTGGTGGTGTTGCTGCTGGTCACATAGGGATACGTGCCGTGGTCGATGTCGAGGAACGCGCCCTGGGCGCCTTCGAGCAGCACGTGCACGCCCTTGGAGTTCGCCTCGTTGATCGAGACCACAGTGTCGGCGAGGTGCGGGAGCAGGATTTCGCGGGCCGCGGAGACTTCCTTCCACGCGGCTTCCACGTCGAGCTTGGCACCGCCCATCGGGACGTATTCGTTGTTGTACGCTTCGGCGTTGTCGCGGAAATGCTTCTCAAACCGCGCGAGGTCGCGCATTTCGCCGCCGCGGATGCCGGTGCGGTCGGCCTTGGAGGAATACGCCGGGCCGATGCCGCGCTTGGTCGTGCCGATCTTCTTGTCGCCCTTCGCGGAGTCTTCCTTGAAGGCGTCGATGAGCTTATGCCACGGCATGATGAGGTGGCAGCGCGTGCTGAGCTGGATGCCGGAGACGTCGATGCCGCGGGACTTGAGCATGTCCATTTCCTTCACGAGCTCGACCGGGTCGACCACCACGCCGTTCGCGATCACGCACGGCACGCCCTGGCGCAGGATGCCCGACGGGATCAGGTGCAGCACGAAATGCTGTCCGTTGATCTCCACGGTGTGGCCGGCGTTGTTGCCGCCCTGGAAACGTACCACCATTCCTGCGGTTTCGGTTAAGACGTCGATGATCTTTCCTTTGCCTTCATCGCCCCACTGGACGCCGACGAGCACGCTGACTGACATTTGTTTGATTCCTCTATTTGTAAAGATTTGTTTTAAGACATAAACAAATTAATATACAGCGCTTCCGGCCAAATGCAAACTTTTTCCGCGAAAATCGCCCGAGAAAACCGACCCGCGCGAAGCCTCACGGCTCCCCGGCCGGGGCATACAGCGCCCACACGCCGTTTTCCAGCAGCAGACGGCGTTCCCGCACCGGCGGATGGCGTTTAAGGTCGTGCTTCGTGCCGATCAGGTAATGCCCCAGCGAAGCGGCCTCGCTCGGCTCCGCGTCCTCCTTCGCGTGCGGGATTACGCGGTCGCCGAGGTAGTAGTAGGCCGAATACGGCACTCTGCGGTAGAAATAGAACTGTCCTTCGGGCGCGGTCTCCGCCGCTTTTGCGAAGAATTCGCCCGGCATCTTGTCGATCCAGCGTTCCGCCATGAACGGAAACGCCGCGAAGACGGCCGCAGTCACGCACCACACCACTGGCAGCCCGGCCCGGACGGCCCGGTGGAATCCCGCCCCGTCCGCAGTGTTCCATTCGGTCAGGCGGATCCCGAGCCACGCGCCCAGGAACGGCACGGCCGGCAGGACGTAGGTGATGAGGACGCGGCTGGTGAGGCACCAGAAGAGCGTGATGGTCACGACTCCGAGCAGCGGCAGATCGTCGGCGAGCGAACGTTTCCGCCAGACTCCGGCGAGTTTTCGGCGCGCTTCCCGGTCGAACAGCGGAAACGCTACGAACAGCAGCGGCGGCAGGCTCGAGATCAGGAACCACACCAGTGCCATCCCGCGGAAGAACTCGCGTCCGGCTCCGTACTGGTCGCCGTAGTCCTTGAAGAGGAACCGCTTGAAATTCTCGTTCACGAAGAAATAATACAGGAAATCCGGGTTCGCCCGCTGCATCAGCACGTACCACGGCGCAGCGATGAGCAGGAAGACCGCGGTGCCGGCGATCCATGCGTGGTCCTTCAGGCGGCTCCAGCGGTTTCCGAGCAGGACGAAGAGGAAGACCGGCAGACCCGCCAGGACCAGCGCCACCGGCCCCTTCACCAGCATCCCCAGCGCGAGCGATGCGAAGAAGCCGACGCTCGCGAGCTTGCGGCCGAGCTTTTTCTCCTCGTGGTCGAACAGCATGTAGCAGAAGACGCCGCTGCATACGCAGAAGGCCAGCGCCATATCCGTCATGCACATCCCGGCGTACAGGAAGAAGACCACGCTCGACGCCGTGAGCAGCACGGCCAGCTGTGCCGCGGCTTCGCCCTTTACGCGCCGGAGCGCGCCGTACATCACGGCCAGCAGCCCCGCCGCGAAGAGGAACGACGGCAGCCGCACGGCGAAGAGATTCACGCCGAGGAGTTTGCACGCCACGGCTCCGGCCTGGAAGCACAGCGGGGGCTTCCCCTCGAAATTCATGAGCACGCCCTCGTGGATCAGTTTCGGCTCCAGGTAATTCCCGCTCCCGGCCATGATCTTGCAGATCAGCGCGTATCGCGCCTCCGAGGGGTCCATCAGCGGCACGATGGCGTTCAGCGCCAGCCGGAGCGCGCACAGCGCCACGAGCACGATCAGGAAGGTCCGGCGGGAAAGGATCGGGCGGGTCGTTGCGTCGTTCATGTCGTCACTTCCCCGACTTGTCCGTGTCTTCCGTCACCGGGATCGGCTCCACGCCGAGCGTCTCCCACATGCCGTCGTCCTCGAAATCCTCCGCCGTGTCGACGTTGCGCCACTGTTCGAGCTCGGCGTCGCTCAGTCCGCCCTTCTGTTTCCCGGACATGATCTCCAGCACCCACGCCTGCTTTTTCGACAGCAGGTCGCCGCGCGACCACAGCAGCACCACGCTGTCCGACGAAATCGGCCACTCCAGCTCGATCCGGCCGTATTTCTTCGCGCTGTAGAAGACGCGCACCACGGGGTCGTTGTCCTGGATCATCTTCCGGTGATGCGACCCGAGACGCAGGTTCTTGTTGGACGAGATGAACCGTTTCGCATGCCAGATGATGCTCTCCAGTTCCTCCTGCGTGAGCTTGTCGGCCTCGGTCGGCTTGAAGAATGGGTCGGAGATCGTTTCCGTCCGGCAGGACGCCGCGGCGGTTATCAGGAATAAGCTCAGCAGGGACAGGATCAGTCGGCGCAGTTTCATGGTTTTCTCGAGGTGGGTTTGGGGTTGGCGGGGTAATGCTTTTTCATATAGGCGCGGAACGCGCTCCGGAGGTCGATATGAGGCGCGCCAGGCGCTTCGGGGAGCGACTCGGCGAGTTTCTTGAGCTCGGGGTAACGTCCCCCGGCTCCGTGCGCGTCGTATGCGTTGAACGCCACGGCGATCTTCGCGCCTTCCGCGATGGGTTTGCCGGTCCGGCCGAGCACGAGCGCGCCGTCGATCCCGTCGGGCGCGACGATCCCGGTGCACGGCATCCAGTCCGCGGTCTTCTCCTTGGTCTCAAGTTCCCTCAGGACGATCCGGATCTGGGCGGGCGTGAACATCCTCACCTCCAGCTCGTCCTCGTACGGAGCCAGCAGATACAGCTCGCGTTCGTTCAGCGTCCCGGGCGACACCTTGTAATTCGACAGCGTCCCGGCGAACGCCGCCTTCGCTCCGGTCGCCTCCATCATGGCCAGGCCGAAGAGTTCCGCCAGGCGGTTCGGCTTCTTTGCGTTCTGAATGGGACCGAGCTCGAATTCGAGCTTCGCGACGATCTTCTTTCCCTCCTCTGCGGCACGTTTGCGGACCGGGTTGAGCACGGGCAGCACCTTCGCGGATTCCGCCGCGCCCTCGGTCTCCCGGATATTCGAACGGATTTCCTTCACCTTGTCCTTTTTTGCGGCCGGATCGACCTCGATCTTCACGACGGCCACGCCTGTCCCGTGAGGCGGACACTGCACGAACCACGCCCCGGGGTAGAGGCGTTTCCCCGGCACGGTCTCGTGCGAATGTCCCGCGAGGATCAGGTCGATCTGCGGAAATTTCGAGGCGAGCGAAGCCATGCTTCTGAGCTTGCCGTCCGGATTCAGGCGTCCGGCGATGAACTCGCCCAGGTGGATCGCCAGCACGATCACGTCCGGTTTCTCCGCCATCACCTCGGGCATCACCCGCGTCAGCGCGTTTTCGGGCGGTTCGAGCTTGAGCCCGGCCAGCAGTTTCGGTTCGATCCACAGTCCCAGATACGGCGGCACGATCCCGATCACGGCGATCTTCACGCCCTGCCGTTCGAAAAGTTTCCACGAAGCGGTCTTCATCGGCGTCTTGGACTTCATGTTCGCGGCCAGCACGGTCCCTTTGAACTTCGCCGTGCGGCCCGCGATGACATCCACGCCGTAGTCGAAATCGTGATTCCCGGGCACCCACACGTCGCAGCCCGCGGCGTTCATCGCCTTGATCATGGATTCCCCGCGGTCCATCGACGCCTGGTAACTCCCCTGCGTGAGGTCGCCGCAGTCGATCCACAGGTCGGGCCGGATCTCCTCCGCCAGCGTCGCGACCTGCAGCAGCCCGGGCGCTTTCGCGTCGCCCATCGCCCCGTGAATGTCGGTCGTCTGCAGGATGGTCAGGGTGCGAATCTCCCCCCGGCTCGCCGGGACCATTCCCGCCAGCAGCAGGACGATCAGCAGGAATGTCGTTTGGAGTTTTCGCATGTGCGCGCCTTTCGTTGTTTTCGCGGTTTCCGGGCTCGTGCGAACCGTTTTCCGCGCCATACCTATTCTTTATAACATACCTCTTTCCGCCGCTTTTTTCAACCCTCTTCCGCGATTATTTTCCCGCCCGGGCGAGGCTTGACTTTTTCCGAAACGATGATACTTTAAATAAAAGACTATTTTTTCATACCCTGGAGGCGGCATCATCCGCTGCCCCTGTCACGATTTCACGAGAGGGCCACCATGAAAACCAGGATCGAACTGAACAACAAGACCGTTCTCATCACCGGAGCAGCGGGGTTCATCGGTTTCTCCCTGGTACGGCGTCTGCTCTCGGCCCCCGGCAGGATCAACATCGTCGGTGTCGACAACCTGAACGACTACTACGATCCCGCGCTGAAGGAGTACCGACTGCGCCTTGTTTCCGACTGCGCGGCCTCCAGCGCTTCCGCCTGGACGTTCCGCAAGGGCGACATCTCGGACAAATCTTTCGTCGGGAGCGTCTTCGCCGAATTCCGCCCGGCCGTGGTCGTGAACCTCGCCGCTCAGCCCGGCGTGCGCTACTCCATCGACCACCCGGACGTGTACATGCTCTCGAACGTCATGGGCTTCTTCAACATCCTCGAATCCTGCCGCAGGAGACCCGACGGATCCCCGTCCGGCGTGGAACACCTCGTCTTCGCTTCGAGTTCGTCCGTCTACGGCAACGGCCCGAAGGTCCCGTTCGAAGTGACCGACCGCACCGACTCTCCGGTCTCGCTCTATGCCGCCACGAAGAAGAGCAACGAGCTGATGGCGCACGCCTACGCCAAGCTCTACGAGATCCCCGTCACCGGGCTCCGTTTCTTCACGGTCTACGGCCCTGCCGGACGGCCCGACATGTTCTACTACTCCGCCGCCGACACGCTCGTCCGGGGCGGTTCCATCAGGATTTTCAATTACGGCCGCTGCAAGCGCGACTTCACCTACATCGACGACGTGGCCGAGGGTGTTTACCGCGTGATGCAGGGCGCGCCGTCGCGCCATACCGGCGAGGACGGGCTCCCCGTGCCGACCTACGCGCTGTACAACATCGGGCGCGGCCGCCCGGAACCCCTGCCGGAGTTCATCGGCGCGCTCCAGAGCGAGCTCATCCGCACGGGGCTTCTCCCCGCCGACTACGACCTCGAATCCCACCGCGAACTCCTCCCGATGCAGCCCGGCGACGTCCCGGTTACGTTCGCCGACTGCACTCCGCTCGAACGCGACTACGGGTTCCGGCCGCAGGTCGACTTCAGGGACGGCGTCCGCAAATTCGTCGAGTGGTACCGCGACTATTATCACGCCGCGAAGTGATCCTCCGACGCGTCCTCCCTCGTTTCCCCACGAAAAAAGGGCGCCGGATCGTACCGGTGCCCCTGGCAGGTCGCGTCTTGATTCCGCTTAGCAGATGTTCCCGAGGTAGACGTTCGGGAATCCGCGCCCGATGGCGTGCGCCTGGATGCTGTCCAGCAGGGAGCGCGGCGTGCGCGGGCTCTCGTGGTACAGGTAGGCGGGGTGGTACGCCGTGAAATGCACCGGGGTGTCGATCCCGAGCGAATCGCGCACCCAGTCGAGGAAATCGTCGATCATCTTCGGGTCGTCGTTCCTGCCCGGGATCACGAGGTTCGTGAGCTCGAGGTGGCCGCCGCAGACTTTCTTGAAATATTCGCAGGAGTGCTTCACGGGTTCGAGCGAGCCGCCGCACATGGTGCTGTAGAACTCCTCGGTGAAGCCCTTCACGTCGACGTTCGCCGCGTCGAAGAGCGGGAAGATGTCCTGCATGGATTCGTCGGAGAAATAGCCGTTCGACACCAGGATCGTGCTGATCTTCTCGCGCCGGGCCAGGATCGCGCAGTCGCGTACGTACTCCGCCCAGACTGCGGGTTCGTTGAACGTGAAGGCGACACATTCGCTGCCGTGGCGGAGGATGAGCTCGATCAGCTCCTCGGGCGTGTAGTAGCGGTAGGCGGCGTGGGGATTGAACTGCTCGCGCGAGAGGTGGCAGTTCTGGCAGAAGACGCACTTGAGGTTGCAGCCGTAGGTGCCGACGGAGAACGCCTGCGTGCGCGGACGGAAATGCCGCAGCGGCTTCTTCTCGATCGGGTCGATCTGAAGCGCGGTGGGATAGCCGTAGGCGAGGGAGAATATCTTGCCGCCGCGGTTCGTGCGTACGCCGCAGAACCCGGTGCGACCCTCGGCGATGAGGCATTTGCGGGGGCAGACGAGACAGCGTGCGAAGCCTCCGGTTTCCGGTTTCTGCCAGTCGGCGGGAAAAAGCTTGTGTTCGCGGTCCATTGGGACGGTTCCTTCTGCGAAAAAATGAGGTGGTGGGTCAGGATTCGGAGTCGGTTTTCGGCAGGGATTTCTGCGCTTCGTGGAGTTCGGCGACTGCGGCGCGGATCCCTTCGGACGCGCGGAAGACGGCGGTGCCTGCCACGATGACGTTCGCGCCGGCCGCCGCGGCGTCCCGGACGTTGTCGTGCGTGATGCCGCCGTCGATCTCGATGTGCGCGCGGCTGCCGATCCTGCGGAGCATGGCGTAGATTTCGGACGTCTTGCGGAGCATCTCCGGCTGGAATTTCTGCCCGCCGAAGCCGGGTTCCACCGACATCACCAGCACCATGTCCACGTCCGCGAGCACCGGTTCCAGCGCGGAGGCCGGCGTGCCGGGTTTCAACGTGATCCCGGCGGAGCATCCCTGTTCGTGGATCTGCCGGATCACGGCCGCGGGGTCACATTCGCTTTCGATGTGGAACGTGATATGGTCTGCGCCGGCCTTCGCAAATGGCTCCACGTAGCGGTCCGGGTGGACCAGCATCAGGTGCACGTCGAACGGCAGTCCGGTATATTTGCGCATGGAGGCCACGATCGGCGGTCCGAGCGTGATGTTCGGCACGAAATGGCCGTCCATGATGTCGAGATGGATCATGTCGGCCTCGGCTTCTTCCGCGGCTTCGAGCTCGGCTCCGAGCCGGGCGAAATCGCAGGCGAGGACGGACGGGGAGACCAGGAGACGATTGTTCTTGAACTCACTGAGGGGATGCTTCTGCATGGGATTCTTCCTTCTCGTTGGACGGAGCGGGCGGGGGATACGGGCCTCGGGCGTAGTCGAGCCAGCGGCGGTGCGACCACAGCCATTGGGTCGGATAACGCCGGATCTGTTCCTCGATCATGTCGGTGTAGAGCTGCGCGACGGCGCGGATGTCCGCCTCCATGTTCCCGGTCGGACGGTAGACCGGAATCCGGGCGCAGTGGAACGTGAAATGGAAATCGTCGTCGTCGCGGATGAGGTACGGCATGGCGATCACGGTGCCGGTCCTGAGGTGGAGCCAGGCGGGCGTCTTCTGTGCCATCGCCGGATGGCCGAAGAATTTGACCTCGACTCCCTCCGGCGGCACGGCGTGCTGGTCGGAGACGATCGTGACGTTCTCCCCGGCCCGGTGCGCCTGGATGAGCGGGCGTACGCCGAGCTCCTTCGACACGCTCCGGTGCAGGAACCGGCAGCGGCGGGCGTAGACGTAGCGGCCGATCTTCGGATTCTCAAGCGGCCGCATGATGCTCGTCATGCGCTGTTTCGTGATGTAGCTGTGCAGGCCGCCCGCGAGCTCCCAGTTGCCGAAATGCGCGGTCGTGAGGATGATCTGCGGTGCGGTGTCCGGGTTCATGAATTCCTGCGTCACGGGGTCGTCGGCGATGCGGATGTGCTCGCTGAAATTGTCCTTGTTCACGATCTGGTCGAACTTCACCATCTCGACCACGACCTTCGCGAAATGCTCCAGACTCGCCAGCGCCAGCTTCTTCGCCTCCGCTTCGGTCTTCAGAAATCCCGAATGGAGGATCAGCTTCGGCGTGCGGGGGCCGTGGCGCTTGTTGAAATGCAGCACCGACCACGCGATGAAGTTCATCACCCCGTACGCCGCGTGGAGCGGCAGGACCCGGATCAGCATCACGAAGAACATGAAGAGCGCGTACTCGGCGTTGATGGCGAGAGCGGACTTTTTCGGTTTGGCGTTCACGGCGGGAGTCTTTCGGAGGATGATGACGAGTTTGGGGAGAATTAATAATATACACCCACATGCGAAAAAAGAAAACCGTTTTCCGTAAGAAAACCCCGCTTTTGTCCGAAGAAAAGGCGGGAGTGACCGCCGATGCGCAGTCGCTCCCGCCGTCCGAAGCGGCCTTCCGTGCGGCCGCAGGGGGGGGTGACGTCAGTCTTTTTTGACGGGTCCGTCGTCCTTCTTCGGGAACTTCTTTTCCCATTCCTCTAGACGGCGTTCCGCGAAGCTCCTTCCGCCGAGTCCGAACGCGATGGCGAACGCCACTGCGAACGCCCCGAGCACGATCCCGAACGCCAGCAGGGCCGCCGTCCCGCCGATCCCGGCGGTCGTCAGCGCAGCCACGCCCGCGAAGAACAGCACCGCCATCCGCACGGCGAACGCGAAGACCGGCGATTCCCAGCCGTTGCGGCGCACGCAGTCTGAAGCGAGGTCCGCGAGCATCATGCCGAGCAGGAAGACGATCGCGCCGAGCAGGAGCCGTCCCGCGAACGGCAGGAAGGAACGCACGAGTTTCGCGGATTCCTCGAGCTGCATGATCTCCAGCGCGCCGATCAGCGCGAAAACGAGGATGCCGAAAAACAGCAGTTTGCCCGCGACCGCCGAGGGTTTTCCCCTGCCGGTGGCGTTCCAGCCGTATTCGGCGAGGCGTTTGTCCAGCCCGGCGTCCGCGAGCAGACGGGCGGCCAGACGCGCCGCGATGGCTCCGAGCGCGAAGGCCGCGAAGAGCACGATGGCCGCCCCGGCGACGTTTCCGGCCGAGTTCAGCATCCGCGTGAAGAGTTTCGAGACCGCCCCGGAGAGCGCGTCGATCCCGAGCGCCGAGAGTGCCGCCGCCGTCGCCGGGATCAGGATGCAGGCGAAGACCAGCGCGCCGCAGATCGTGGCGAGGGTCTCCCGCGAGAAGAGTTTTCCGCCGGTCTCCTCGGCGTCGCGAAGGCCGGAGGAACCCGAGACGAGCTGTTCCGCGAGCTTCTTCAGCACGGTCGCCAGGAAGACGCCTGTGATCATGATGAGCACCGCCGCGAAGATGCGCGGCAGATAGCGCAGCACGTCCGCCGTCATCGCCTCGAAGGGGCGTTCCAGTCCGGTGATCTCCAGCGCGCCCAGGACCGCCGGGACGAACGCGAGGATCACGAGCCAGAAGAGCGCCGTCGCGACCGTGAAGCTCAGATTGCACTCCTTTCCGCCGGTGTCGACGGAACGTTCGATCCGTTCGTCCACATGGAGCGCGTGCATCAGGACCAGCGCGGCGTAACGCAGCGCAGCGGCGACGCCCCATGCGATCAGCGCCAGCACGCCAGCCGCCAGCAGGTTCGGCAGGTAGCCGATGATTTTCCCGAGCACGTTTCGGATCGGTTCCGCCGCTTCGTGCAGGCTCAGGATGTTCAGCGCCTGCACCACCGCGATCAGAAAGACGATCCAGAAGACGATCCCGCCCGCGATGCGTTCGGCCCGGACCGGTTTCGTCGTCCCCGAGTCGTCGGACACGAGCGAGGTCAGGCGTTCCCCGATGCGGCATTTCCGCATGCACGCGGTCGTGAGCCTGCTCAGGATCCATGCGACGATCCATCCCGCGAAGAGGACCAGGATCGCGAGCAGGATGCGGATGATCCCGTACTGCGCGAGCATTTCCAAGATTCTGTTCCAAAGTTCTGTCATGGCGTTCTCCTTTTTTTGGTTGGATGGCGTTTGCTTCGGCGTTTCGTCAATACTATACCACGGCGCGGAGGAAAAATCAACCGGCGTAAGTTTGCGCGCCGGAAAAGATCGCGCGGGAAAAAAGTCAGCCGGATGCCGCGGAACGTTCTTTTATGTATTTTTTAATTGCTTTTATGTGTTTTTTATGTGTTTCTTGATGTTCAACCGCGAAAAAAGTCTGAAAAAAGTTCGAAACGCCTTTGTTTTTGCCTTGAAAAAACGAAATGGGCATAGTATAGTTAGCGTAAAGTAATCGCGGATGCGGTTTCCGTGTCCGGTTCGCCTCAAACTGAACGATAAGACTTTTTATATTAAAACCGAATCCGCCTGTTTCGTTCGGCGGGTTCAACAAACCCCTGCAAGGAGACTTGTATGTCCACCATGTCCTTCAAGAAAGCGTTCTTCTCGCTTTGCGCGTTTGCGTGCATTGTCGGAGGAGCGAAAGCCGACCAGCCCGTCATCAGCCATGTCTACACGGCCGACCCGAACGCGTTCGTCTTCAACGACCGCATCTACATCATCTGCAGCCACGACATCGCCAACCAGCGCGGCTACGACCTCTTCGACTACGAACTGGTCTCCACCGACGATCTCCAGAACTGGACCGATCACGGCTTCGTCTTCTCCGTCGGAAGAGGCGCGGGCCCGTACAACGAGGGCAAGACCGTCGCTCCGTGGGCAGGCCACTGCTACGCTCCCGGCACGGCCATCCGCAACGGCAAAGTCTACCTCTACTTCCCGGACGGCGGTTCCTCCATCGGCGTGGCCGTGGCGGACAGACCCGAAGGCCCCTACACCGATCCGCTCGGAAAGACCCTCATCGCCGGCAATGTCTCCAACTACGCGTCCCGCTGGCTCTTCGACCCCGCCGGATTCGTCGATGACGACGGCCGCGCGTTCGTGTACTACGGCGGCAACGGCAACGACCAGGCCCGTATCCTCGAGCTCAACAAGGACATGATCAGCGTCTTCCCGGAAGCCATTCACCTGAATGTGCCGAAGTTCTTCGAAGCATCCTTCATGCACAAGTACAAAGGCAAATACTACTTCTCCTACAGCACCCAGTTCAGCCCCACCGCGAACATCGACTACCTGGTCAGCGATTCCCCGACCGGTCCCTTCGAGTACAAGGGCACCATCCTCGACAACCCGAAGCAGAACCTCGGCAACAACAACCACGCCTCCATCATCGAGTACAAAGGCCACTGGTACATCGCGTATCATGACCGCAAGCTCGCCATCGCCAGCAACCTCCGCAACAAGAGCGATTCCCGCTGCGTGAACTT
>JAFYBD010000069.1 GCA_017540385.1 Lentisphaeria bacterium | reverse complement strand
CCTCTTCTTCGGTTCGGACGACGCGAACGTGCTCTGCCTGACCGACGGCGAAAACGGCGACGGGATCTTCGTGGACGACGAGTTCACCGAATTGCCGGATGGCATCGAATCGCAGCAGGCGCGCCTCGCACAAATCGACGAGATCCGGGCTGGCGCGGGCGACGACATCGTGGATATGACGAGCAACCGCATCGAATACACTGGCGACGGTCTGACCATCCGCGGCGGTGACGGAAACGACACCATCTGGGCGAACAGGGGAAGCAGGAACTCGCTCTTCGGCGATGCAGGGAACGACCGGATCGTCGGAGCCTCTGGTGCCGACGTCATTGTCGGTGGTATCGGCAATGACCGCATGCACGGCGGCGGAGGCGACGACATCTTCACGTTCTGCGACAACTGGGGGACCGACACGGTCGAACAGCTTGGAACGGGCAAGGTTACGCTCTGGTTCGCCGAAAGCGAATCGCAGATTA
This sequence comes from Lentisphaeria bacterium, assembly GCA_017540385.1. Lineage (GTDB taxonomy): Bacteria > Verrucomicrobiota > Lentisphaeria > Victivallales > UBA1829 > UBA1732. The sequence goes on along the minus strand of JAFYBD010000069.1, from coordinate 6,062 downwards.
CAGCCTCCGAACTCGACGGCAACAGCGTCTTCACCAACGCAGATGGAACAGCCTCCGTTACAGTCAAGGGCTTCGCTCTTGCTGACATCGCAGTCAAGTACGGCGATGATGGCACAGACGAGTATAAAGCACTTGCGGCCGCAGGAGCCTTTGAAGAATTCACCTCGCAAAAGATATTCGAGGAATCGGGAAAGGGGTTACTTGCATGACCGACATGATCTCAAAATGAAGTATTGAGAGCGTGTGTCACCAGCTGTTGTTTATTTCCGACTGCACACTGCATTCTTTCAAAAAACTGGTGACACATACCCGGCCTATGCCAAAAAAGTCCGAAAAAAGTTTGGAGAATACCGATTTGAGCTCGGCATAAGGCCGAAATATGCCGAAAATGACGCGAATCTGCCGATTTGAAAACCGCTATTTAAGGTGCAACTCCCCGGCGATTTACCCTCAAAATCGGTTTTCAAATGTTCCAACTTTCTGCTATCCTGGCGTCGCATTTTGTAGCAAAACTGCTATTTTGGGGCCTGGAAGCGGGTCTGAAAGGGGTGTGATATATGACCCCGATAGCAGGTTCTGAGCTCAGATTTGTGGGGGAAAATCAAAAAAAAGCCCGATGGAAACCATCGAGCTTTGAAATTCAAATGGTGGCAAGGACCAGGATCGAACTGGTGACACACGGATTTTCAATCCGTTGCTCTACCAACTGAGCTACCCCGCCACAGGGATGGTATTTAATATACACCTCATCCGCTGGTTTTCAAGCCGGAAAGCGAAAAAAACGCGAAAAAAGGGAGCGATCAAGGCGAATTCTGAGGCTGAACGAGCCGGACGCGAGGGGGGAGAAAGGGCGGCTGAAATCAAGGGTATCTCTCAAAATTCGATCGGATGGTTTTTCAGCGAATGGAAAAAAAGACCAATGCAGGAAGTTTTGAACGTGGCTGCTGAAGGTAATCACCGAAAAATCTAACCAGCTGGACTTGGTCCGGACGCGAAAAACCGCCGAAGACCATTTTTAGAGGTGCCCTCAAGTCAGTCCTCCGTTTACCTCGCCTCCGGCGGGGCGCCGTAGCGGCGTGTCACGGTGAAACAGAAATCCGCGAGGAGGCGGAAGGCGTCCCATCGGTCGGCGGGCGGGAAGCCATTCGTGCCGTGTGACGTCTTCACGAGCGCGGCCCCGTCGAACAGCCTCAATGTCCAATCGAGGCCGTTGCCGAGCGGCGCAGCGTATCTCTCCGCCCATTCCTCGGGACGGCTCGAGCTCAACTTCGCATCGACCGCGGAGCGTTCGTGCGTCCCCAGGCGGCACCAGCGCACGCCTCCGCCTGCCGAATCGACCGTGATCTCCTCGAGTTCAAAATCCACGGTCATCGACCTGCCGATCCCGTCGGCCGGGCGTGTCTCCGTGTACACGAGTTTGCTGAACTTCATGGCTGCTCACGCGCAGGCGAGTTTGAGGATCACGCCCATCGCGATCACCCATACGATCACGAATCCGAGGTTGTCCGAGGTCACGGCGAGCATGGTGTGCAGAGCCTGGATGGTCGTTTTTTTCATGGCTGTCTCCTGTTTGAGTGTGGTGTTTCCGGTTCGGAATCCGGTCCCGATGCGCGAGACCGTTTTTTCGTTTTCCGAGCTTACTATATCACGCCACACTGCCACTGGATGTCAGTCTGATCTCCGACCGTCGTTTTTTTTTCGAAAAAAAAGAGACCTGGCACCGGAAAACGGGGATCAATCCGCGTCCGAGGTGTCGAGAAAATCGCGGATGATCGAGCCGCAGGCGTCGGGCTTCTGCATGCAGATCATGTGCTCGCCGGGGAGGAGGACGATCCGGCTGGAGCCCATATTGTCGGCGTACGGCAGAATCAGGATTTCTTCGTGATGCCGAGACGGTTCATCCGGTAGTTCATCATGCGCGGGGAGAGCCCCAGCTGACGCCCGGCGGCCGACTGGTTGCCGTTGTTCTTGCGGATGGCGTCCTGGAGGATTTCGCGTTCGTAGTTCGCGAGCATGACTTCGAGCGTGGAGGATTCGCCGTCGGGCACGGGCGAGGATCCGGTGGCCTGCACGGCCTGAAGCGACGGCGGCAGATTGTGGCTGTGGACGCAGTCGTCGGTTGCGGTCAGGACGGCGCGCTCCATGCAGTTTTCGAGCTCGCGGACGTTGCCTGGCCAGCTGTAATTCATGAGCAGGTGGATGGCGCCGGGGGAGATCTTGCGGATGGCCTTGTTGTATTTCACGTTCAGGTTCTCGATGAAATACTCGGCGAGGAGGATGATGTCGCTCTTCCGCTGCGCCAGGCTGGGCATAAGGATCGGGAAGATGTTCAGGCGGTAATACAGGTCCTCGCGGAAGAGTTTCTTCTCCATGAGTTCCTCGAGGTTGCGGCTGGTGGCCGCGAGGAAACGCACGTTCGAATGAAGTTCCTCGTTGCTGCCGACGCGGGAGAAGGTGCGTTCCTGGAGGAACCGCAGCAGTTTCACCTGGGTCTGCATGGTGAGGTCGCCGATCTCGTCGAGGAAGAGCGTGCCGCCGTCGGCGGCTTCGGCGCGTCCGATGCGACGGCTCACGGCGCCGGTGAATGCGCCCTTCTCGTGACCGAAGAGCTCGCTTTCCACGAGGTTCTCGGGCAACGCGGCGCAGTTGAGCGTGATGAAGGGTTTGTTCTTGCGTGCGGAGAGCTCCACGATGGCGTGCGCGAGCAATTCCTTGCCGGTTCCGCTGGCGCCCCGGATGAGCACGGTGGCGTCGGACGGCGCGACCTGGCGGAGCTGTTCGTACACGAGCTGCATTTCCCGGCAGTTGCCGATCATCTTGCCCGGGGCCTTCTGGAGCATGCTGCGGAGTTTGCGGTTTTCCTCCAGCAGGGATTCGCGTTCGTCATGGATCTCCACGCAGGCTGCGGCCGCGTCGGCGGTCATATTCGCCACGATCTCGAGGAACGCGACGTCGCTGTCGAGGTCGGTGTCCGGGAGGACGGGCCGGTCGATGGAGAGCGTGCCGATGACTTTCTCGTGGTGGATGAGGGGGACGCAGAGGAACGCGACCTGTTCGGTATAGTGTCTGGCCCCGGTCCGGTTGAGGAACCGGGCGTCGTTTCTGAGGTCGGGGATCACGTGGCTGAGGCCGGTTTCGGCGACGTGGCCTGTGATGCCCTCGCCGATGCGGTAATGGCCGAGTTTCTTCTCGGTTTCGGCGAGTCCCCTGGAGACCTCGATCCGCAGGGTGTCGCCGTAGAGAAGTGCGAACGTGCCCCGGATCATGCCCATGTCGCTTTCGATGATGTCGAGGACGCTTTCGAGCAGCGCCTCCACGTCGCGTTCACGGGTGATGACCGAGCTGACCTTCTGGATGACGAGTAGTTGCGGATTGACGACTGTTTTCATAGACTAAATAATATACTATCTCCACGTGTGATTATCAAGCGAATCACGCCAAATCCCTTATGATTTCCTGTGCCTTGGCCGCGGCCGAGGCCATCGCGCGGACCACGAGCGACGCTCCGGAGGCGCAGTCGCCGACGGTGTAGACGCGGTGCTCCGGGTCGGAGATCAGACCGCCGCGCTGGGTGGTCTTCAGGTTCAGATCGGCGGCCGGACCCTCGATCTCGGCTCCGGTGAAGCCCATCGCGAGCAGGACGAGGTCGGCTTCGATCACGCGGGACGTGTTTTCGACCGCGACGGGTTTCAGCGGCTTGCCCTCGGGCGTGGTCTCCCACTGCACCGAATGGACCTCGACGCCCGTCAGGACGCCGTTCTCGCCGATGAAACGGTCGCTCGCCACGTTCCATTCGCGTTCGCAGCCTTCCTTGTGGCTGGAGCTCGTGCGGAGCATCCACGGCCAGGCAGGCCACGGGGTGGAGTCGGAGCGGGTCTCCGGCGGCATCGGCATGATCTCGACCTGTTTCACGTTGGCGGCGCCCTGACGGATGGCGGTGCCGGCGCAGTCGCTGCCGGTGTCGCCGCCGCCGATGATGAGCACGCGTTTGCCCGCCGCGTCGACGGGCAGGGTGCGGGATTCGCCGCCGTTCAGACGGTTCTGGCCCTGCAGAAATTCGAGGGCGAAGTGAACGCCGTTCAGTTCGCGTCCGGGTATCTTCAGGTCGCGGGCGCAGGCCGTGCCGATTGCCAGCACGATCGCGTCGTAATTGCGCTGCAGATACTGTCCCGCCACGTCGAGCCCGATCCGGCAGTCGGTCATGAATTCGATCCCGGCCTGACGCATAATGGCCAGACGGCGGTCGATGACGCTCTTGTCGAGCTTGAAATCCGGGATGCCGTAGCGGAGCAGCCCGCCAGGCTTGTGATTCGCCTCGAACACGGTCACCTGGAATCCCGCGCGGTTCAGCGCCTCGGCCATGTAGAGGCCTGAGGGACCGCTGCCGACCACGGCCACGCGCTTGCCGTTGCGGACGGCCGGCACGACGGGCTCCACCCAGCCGCGCTCGAACGCCGTTTCGACGATGACTTTCTCGCACTGGCGGACCATGACGGACTCGTCGTTCACGCCGTTGCAGCAGGCTCCCTCGCAGAGAGCGGGGCAGACGCGGCAGGTGAATTCGGGGAAGAAGCTTGTTTCGGAGAGGATGCGCCAGGCGGTCAGCCAGTCGCCGGCCGCGGCGGCGCTGTTGAAGTCGGGGATGACGTTTCCGAGCGGGCAGCCCGCGCCGTGGCAGAACGGCACGCCGCAGTTGTGGCAGCGGAGCATCTGTTCGTGGATCTGCTCCGGGGTGAGCCGGATTTCGACTTCGCGGAAGTCGTGCTTGCGTTCCTCGGTCGGACGGTAGATATCGTGAATGCGGTTGATCATGTTCATACTCCTTTCTCAGCGACCCGCCCGGGCGAGCGCGTTGCGGTATTCGACGGGGAAGATTCGGACGAATTTCGGGCGGTACTGCTCCCAGTCGGAGAGCATGAGCGCGGCCTTTTTGCTGCCGGTCTCGTGGAAATACTCCTCCAGCAGGGATTTGAGCTCGCGTTCGCCCTCGCTGCCGGATTCGATGCTCTCGAGGTCGATGCCGTCGGAGCTGCAGCTGAGGTCGAAATGCCCCTTCTCGTCGTAGATGTAGGCGAGTCCGCCCGTCATGCCTGCCGCGAAGTTCACGCCCACGTGACCGAGCACGACCACGCGTCCGCCGGTCATGTATTCGCAGCCGTGGTCGCCCACGCCCTCGGCCACCAGCGTCATGCCGCTGTTCCGGATGGCGAAGCGTTCGCCTGCGATGCCGTAGAGGAAGATCTTGCCGGAGGTGCCGCCGTAGCCGATCACGTTGCCCGCGATGACGTTGTTTTCGGCGGTGTAGCCCGCGTTGTCGGGCGGACGGATCACGATCTTGCCGCCGGAGAGGCCCTTGCCGACGAAATCGTTCGCCTCGCCGTCGAGCCGGAGCGTCACGCCCTTCGGCAGGAACGCGCCGAAACTCTGGCCTGCCACGCCGGTCAGGTTGACCTGGATGGTGTCTTCGGGCAGGACGTCCTCGCCGAATTTCTCGGCGACGATTCCGGCGAGCTCGGTTCCGGCCGTGCGGTCGGAGTTCGTGATGACGGCGGAAATGCTTTCGGGCTTTCCGTTGAGTTTGAGCTTCGGCAGGATCGCGCGTCGGTCGAAGTTCACGAGTTCGTACGGCGCTTCGTTCGGGTCGAAGTGCACCGCGCCGCCCTTGGCCTGTTCGAATATCTTGCTGAAATCCAGGCGGATGGTCTTGTAGAAGTCGATCGCGTGATTGGTCTCCAGCAGGTCGGCGCGTCCGCAGGCCTCGTCCAGCGAATGAAGCCCGAGCGAAGCGAGGTGTTCGCGCACCTCCTGGGCGATGAACCGCAGGAAATTCACGATGTATTCGGGTTTTCCGGCGAAGCGTTTGCGGAGTTCGGGATCCTGCGTTGCCACGCCCATCGGGCAGGTATTGCTGTGGCACTGGCGCATCATCACGCAGCCGAGGCAGACGAGGATAGTGGTGGCGAATCCGAATTCCTCCGCGCCGAGCAGCGCCGCGATCACGACGTCGCGGCCGGTCTTCAGTTGGCCGTCGACCTGGAGTTTGATCTTGCCGCGCAGGCCGT